>CAIXSC010000599.1 GCA_903921945.1 uncultured Planctomycetaceae bacterium | reverse complement strand
TGAGCTCAAGCTCGCGCTGAATTTCCTAGCTGTCGCCGAGGACGCGAAAACGAAAGCCGGGAAACCGGAGGCGCGCCGCGCTGCGCTGGTCGAGTTTTGTATAGGCCTCATGAACACGACTGAATTCATTTATACCAACTAATGCATCCACACATCATCGACAGCCACGCGTTTTCACGCCGGGAATTGCTGAGCAAAGCGGGCATGGGGATTGGCTCGCTGGCGTTTCTGGATTTGATGAGCCGCGAAGCGAAGGCCGCGACCAATCCCCTTGCTCCCCAGGCGACGCATCATGCGCCCAGGGCGCGGGCGGTCATTTCGCTCTTCATGCATGGCGGGCCCAGCCAGGTGGACACCTTCGATCCCAAGCCGTTGCTGGCGAAGTACGCGGGACAAACGCTGCCGGCGAGCTTCGCTAACCTGAATCTGGAATTCACGAAGACGAGCACGGCGAAGGTACTGGCGAGCAAGCGGACATTTCGGAAGTATGGTAACTCGGGCCTCGAAATGTCGGACATTTTCGAGCATCTCCCGCGGGTCGCGGATGAACTGGCTATCGTCCGCAGTTGCTATCACACCGAATTCAACCACGCCCCGGCTCTTTACATGACGCACTCCGGAACGCGTCTCATGGGGCGTCCGAGTCTTGGGGCGTGGGCCATGTACGGTTTGGGTTCCGAGTCCGAGAATCTGCCGGGCTACGTAGTGATGCGCGACGGCCCATTGAAGGCCGGGCCGACGACCTACGGCAGCGGCTTTCTGCCAGCGATCTACTCCGCCACGGAGCTCCGGATGACTGGGGCGCCGATCCTTTACCTCGACAGGCCCGACACCATGGGGGCCAACGATCAGCGCCGCGTCCTCGACTTTTCCCAACAACTCAACCGCCAGTATCTTGCCGCCCAAAACGACGACAGCAATCTTGCTGCGCGCATCGCCGCCTATGAACTCGCCTACCGGATGCAGTCCGCCGCGCCCGAGGCTGTGGACCTAAGCAAAGAATCGGACAAGGTGAAGTCGCTTTACGGCTTGGATAATGACATCACGCGCCCGTTTGGAACGCAGTGTCTCAATGCGCGTCGGTTGGTCGAACGTGGCGTTCGTTTCGTTCAGTTGTACCACGGCGGCAGCAGCGACGGCTGGGACACGCACGGTGCCAACGACTCGAAGCACCTCCGCAATGGCAAACAGATCGACAAACCCATTGCCGGGTTAATTACGGATCTGAGAACGCGCGGCCTGCTCGATTCCACGCTCATCATTTGGGGCGGGGAATTCGGGCGCACGCCGACCTCTGAAGGCTCTGACGGCCGCGACCACAGCCCGTACGGCTATACGGTATGGATGGCCGGAGGCGGAATCAAAGGCGGCACGGTCTTGGGAGCGACCGACGATTTCGGATTCAAAGCCGTCGAGAAGCCCGTTCAGGTGCGTGACTTGCACGCTACGATTCTGCACCTCCTGGGCTTGAAGCACGACAAGCTCACGTTCTACTTCCAAGGGCTCCAACAACGCCTGACGCAGATCGACGGCGACAGCCGCGTGATCGACGAGATTCTGGCCTAAGGCAGGACAAGCCCAGGTAGCGTTCTGTTGCGTCCATGGTCTCGCGCCTCGGCCACATCTCGTCCTGTTTCGAACGGTTTTTTTGACGGCGTTTTCCGCTCGAACGTGTCCTTCTGGAGGGCCTGGTCTGTGTGACGGCTCGGAGTCTGTTTGTTGGCGTTAGCCCAACTTCCGCAGTTCGAGGTCAAAATGG
>CAIXSC010000598.1 GCA_903921945.1 uncultured Planctomycetaceae bacterium | reverse complement strand
GGACATCAACGACGCGATCGGGATGCTAGGAGGTAATCCCGGCATGCTCGACACCCGCGGTTTCATCCAGTTCCATCGCGGGGAGCTTGGCGAAGCCCTCCGTGACCTGGACGCCGCACTTCGACAACTCGACGAACCCGCCTCCACCGACTTGCAGGGATCGGCTGAACCGAAGGGATCGGCTGATCCGAAGGGATCGGCCGAGTCGAAAGCATCCTCCGAACCAAAGGGATCGGCTGATTCGAAAGGATCGACCGATCCGAAGGGCTCGGCTGAGTCCAAGGGCTCGGCCGAGTCTAAGGGCTCAGCCGAGTCCAAGGGCTCGGCCGAGACTTCCGGGAAGCCGTTGTCTCCGCCGAGTGCCACGAAAAGAAATTGGCCCCAATCCCGAGCGGTTCGGGAGCGGGAACGGAATCAAGAGCAGACCTTGGCGGTGCTGCTCTACCACCGGATGCTCATCCTCGAGAAGCAGGGAGAAACCGCGAAGGCGGCCGTGGATCGGAAGCGGATCGAGTCGCTCGGATACCGTCCGGACGATTCGTTGTTTTGACTTGGTGAACCGGCCTTGCGAACCTTGAAAGCGCGAGTATACTTGCGGGCACGATTGCGAGGGGGCCGTAGCTCAATTGGTTAGAGTACCGGACTGTCGATCCGGTGGTTGCGGGTTCGAGCCCCGTCGGCCTCGCTTTCTTCACTGTCTATGTCGTCTGGAATCACACCATTCGGCGCTGCCAACCCGGCAGCCTCAACGCCAGTAGCGGCGGTTTCTGGTTCTATCGCGTTAGGACCGTTCAAGCGTCTGTCCAACGAACAGTTGACGGAACGCATCGAAGCCATCCGCCGAAAGCTCGGCCCGGAACTGCTGATCCTGGGGCATCACTACCAGCAGGACGAAGTGATTGCGCTCAGCGATCTCCGGGGCGATAGCTATCAACTCAGCCAACAGGCGGCGGCCAGTCGCGACTGCCGGGCGATTGTCTTCTGCGGCGTGCATTTCATGGCGGAAACGGCCGATATCCTGGCCAACCGTCCTGAAAAGCTGGCCGAACGCGGCGGCCGGCGAGTCACCGTGGTGCTGCCAGACTTGGCTGCCGGCTGTTCGATGGCTGACATGGCCGCGATCGAACAGGTGGAGGCGGCTTGGGACGATCTCGGGACGGTGATCGACACGAACCAAATGATCCCGGTCACGTACATCAATTCGGCGGCCAGCCTGAAGGCGTTCTGTGGGCGGCATGGCGGGATTGTCTGCACGTCGAGCAACGCGCGGGCGGTGCTCGAGTGGGCCTTTCGCCGTGGCCGCCGCGTCTTTTTCTTCCCCGATCAGCACCTTGGTCGGAATACGTCGTTGGCGATGGGGATCGGCCAGGAGGAGATGCCGGTTTGGGATCCGCTGGCGGGCGAACTGGGGGGAAATTCCGAAGCCGCGATCGCGGGCAGCCGGGTGATTCTGTGGAAAGGCCACTGCAGCGTCCATCAGATGTTCCAGGCGGCGCACGTGCATCAATTCCGGGCGAAGTACCCCGGCATTAAGATCCTGGTGCATCCCGAGTGCCCTCGCGAGGTCAATGACATCGCCGATATCTCCGGCTCGACAAGCAAGATCATTCAGGTGGTCGAAGCCGCGCCTCCCGGTTCGCAATGGGCGATCGGCACGGAACTGCATCTCGTAAACCGCCTGAAGAAAGAACATCCCGAGCAGGAAATCCATTTCCTCTCGCCGGTCGTCTGCATGTGCGCCACGATGTATCGCATCAACCTCGCTCATCTTTGCTGGAGCCTGGAAAACCTCGCGGCCGGTTCGCCGGTCAACATCATCGAGGTGGATGCGACAACCGCTCGCGAATCGCTAGTGGCGCTCAATCGGATGCTGGAAGTGAAATAGCCGCACCGCTGGAGCCAGAGCGCCATGCCGAAATCTCGCCGGGCCCCGATTTGGATCGCGTCGTCGCTTCTGGTCGTGATGCTCGCGATCGTCCTCGAGCCCAGCGGCAAGCTGCGGGGCTGGTTCTGGCGCGAGGCGTTTTTCGAGGGCCGTCCCACGCACATTTGGAAGCAACAGTTGTTGCTGAAGTTGCCGGAAAAACGCGAAGCGGCGCTCGCCCGGCTACGCGATGGCGGCCCCGAATCGGTTCAAGTGTTGCGTGAATTGATCGCTCATTCACGCGAACCCGAGGTTCGCTGGACGGCCGCCGAGTTGCTCGGAGCCAAGAAAGGGGCGGCTCGGGACGCGGCCCCCGAGTTGATCAGGTCCTTGAACGACAGCGACTTGCATGTGCGTTCGGTTGCCGCCACGTCGATACCCGAAGTGGAAACGCCGGCTGAAGCCGCGGTCCCGGCGTTGGTCGAGCAACTCGGAAAGGAATCGACGGTCCCACTGATCCGGGCCTTGAGCCGCTACGGCGCCGATGCGAAACCCGCCTTGGGCAAACTGTTGGAGATCGCCGCTTCCGAGTCGCTTGAGATCGAAGTGCGGTGGAATGCGGTGCGAACGCTGGGCAAGATGCGCGAAGCGGGCGCCGAGGCGATTCCCGACTTGCTTCCGCTACTCAAAAGCCCCGAGTCGCGACTCCGCGAACATGCCGCCGAAGCGCTCGGTGATATCGGCCCGCCTTCGCGGTCGGTCGTCGAACAACTGTTTCCGCTATTATCCGACCCGGATACCAAAGTGCGACGCGACTCGGTCCGTTCCATCGGGCAAATCGGCGCCGGCCCCGACGCCATTCCGCTCGTGGAAAAACTCGTCAAAGACCCCGAGTCCATCGTGCGGGACGCAGCCACGAAGACGCTCGAGCAATTGCGAGACACGGACCAGACACCCGCCCGCCCCTGACCAGTGATTGATCGCCGTGATAGGCAGTGGGGAGTGGCGAGTGGGGAGTGCGGAATGCGGAGTGGGGAATGGGGAGTGGGGAGTGGGGAATGTTGCGGGTTGTCGCGTGCCGGTCGGCTGTCC
>CAIXSC010000597.1 GCA_903921945.1 uncultured Planctomycetaceae bacterium | reverse complement strand
GTGCGGCTCGGATGTGTCCCGGTTACCGGCGGACCGCCGGTCTGGGCGAAGCTCGACGAGTATCCGCCGGCCGAGACGTTGATCTCCCGTGTGGGGTTTACCGCCGACAGCAGTCAAGTGTTCGCGTATGTGCTCAACCGCCAACAGACGCGGCTCGACTTCCTGGTGGCCGATCCGGCCACCGGGGCCTCGCGGCGGTTGCACCGCGAGACAACGCGAGCGTGGGTCGATGACCACGGTCCGCCGCTGTTCCTGGCGGACGGCGGCTTTCTCTTTCTCAGCGAGCGCGATGGCTACCGTCATCTTTATCGTCACGCCGCGGATGGACGTGCGATCGGGCCGGTGACTGGCGGTCCATGGGAAGTTCGTGGCCAGCCTTGGATCGCCAAAGATCAACGTTGGTTGCACTTCGCAGGCACGCGCGACGGGTGGCTCGGATCGCAAGACTATCGAGTCGCGCTGCGCGACCCGGCGGGCGCCGCCACAGCGTCCGAGCCGGTGGAGAGACTGACGTCGGAGGGCGGAACTCACGCGACGCAGTGGAATCGCGCTGGCACTCTGTGCATCGATCGCCGCGGCGATCTGACGACACCAGCGAGGGCCGCGTTGATCGGCGAAAACGGCCAGCGGCTCCGCACGCTTGACAGCAATCCGGCCACTCAGCGGGAAGGCTTTGTCGTGGGTCGAGTGGAACGTTTGGAGATCCCGGCGGCGGGCGGCTTCACGCTCGATGGATTGCTGTTTTATCCGCCCGACTTCGATGAGCGGCGTCGCTACCCGCTATGGATCAAGACGTACGGTGGTCCGCACATGGCGAGCGTCCGCGACGCCTGGGAGGGTGGCCGAGTGGAAGACCGTGCGCACGCCGACGCTGGTTTTTTGGTGTTGCGAATCGATCCGCGTTCGGCCAGCGGCAAAGGCGCGGCAGCCACCTGGACGGCCTACAAACAGTTGGGCCGGCAAGAGCTCGCGGATTTGGAAGACGCGGTCCGCTGGCTTGGGAAACGCCCGTATGTAGCGCTCGATCGTGTCGGGCTAAGCGGTTACAGCTACGGTGGTTTTTTGACGTGTTACGCGTTGACGCACAGCAAGCTGTTCGCCGCTGGAGTGGCCGGAGCGCCGGTGACCGACTGGCGGAACTACGACGCGATTTACACCGAGCGTTACATGGACACGCCCCAGAACAACCCGGCAGGATACGCGGGGTCGAGCGTTGTCGCGGCCGCTCATCAGTTAAGCGGCAAACTGCTGATCGCCCATGGAGTCATGGACGATAACGTTCACGTGCAGAATTCACTGCAATTCCTGGGGGCGTTGCAGGACGCCAACAAGTTCGTCGAGACCCAGTTTTATCCGCGAGCGCGGCATGGAGTGCCGCAGGGACACTTCAGCCGGCTCGCTTTCGATTTTATGCTCCGGCACCTGCGCTAGTTGCCGAACAGTTTGCCGAAGATGCCCGACTTCTTTTCACCCGGCTTGGCATCGTCTTCATCCGCCTTGCCGCCGCGGCCGCTCGCCGCCGCGATTGTCTCGGGACGTTTCTCCGGCAGCCATTTCGCAAGCGACTCGAGGGCGGCGGCCGCATCGCCGCCGGCTACCTTTTCACCCACTTCGGGACCGAGCAACTTGCCGTAGGCTTCGACCATCTTCTCCGAGGTGATCAAGTCCTTGGAGCGGAAGAAGCGGATCTCGGCGAGCGCCGGGAGCGGGTTTTCAGTCTTCTGTTCCAGCATTTTGTCGACAAACGTCGCGACCTTGTCAGGCTTGGCGTTGGCGGGGAAATCCTTCGCTGCCAACCGTTCGTCGACGACCGCGAACACGCGTTGCATTTCCGCATCGACGGGGTCTTCGGCCTTCTTCTCCTCGCGGGCCTTGCGAACGTGAACGTTGACGAGGCTCCCGCCGCTGTGGATCACTTCCTTCGACTGGACGTTGTGCAACGAGATCTGCGTGGTGTTGATCGGCGTTTGGCCACCCTTGGAGACTTCCAATTCAAACAGGATGAGCACGTCGCAGCCGCGTTCCACCGCCTTTTTCATGAGATCGGTTTGTTTGGCTTCGCCAAGCATCGTGACGCCGGGAATCAACTGGTCGCCGTTGGCCGGCGCGACATTGCCGCCCGCGCCACCCGGACCGCCCATACCGGGCATCCCCGGCATTCCCGGACCGCCAGGCATCATTCCGGGCATTCCTGGCATTCCTGGGCCACCCGGCATCATTCCGGGCATTCCTGGCATCCCCGGTCCACCGGGCATCATCCCCGGCGCGCCGCCTTCCGCACCAGGCCGCATGCCCGCCATCGCCCCGCCAAACTTGCCACTGGACTTCATGGCGTCTTTGAACCCAGGGCCGAAGTCGCCCTTTTCGAAACGCTTCTTGAGGTTTTGGAGCAGTTTGTCGCCGAGCTCGCCTGTGTAGAACGCGAGCATCGCGGCCGGCTCGGTCGGCGCGGTGAACAGTTCCGGCTTCGCCTTTTGCTGCGGGTTGCCTCCCGGTTGTTGGTTGTTGTTGCGTTGATTCCGTTGACGACCGCGAGTGCCACCACCCGGATTGCCGTCCATGCCGGGCATCATTCCCGGCCCCATCATTCCTGGTCCACCGGGTCCGCCCGGTCCGCCAGCGGACGGTGCGCTGCCGATCGGTTCAGGGCCCTTCACCGCCCGCGTTCCGACATAGACGATCCCGAGTCCAAAGTGGATCGCCGGCGCGTTATGCCGCACACCGGGGAACCAACGCATGTTGCTGAGCGCCTTGCCGCCAGCGATCGCGTCGAGCCGCAGCAATTGGTAGGCGTCTTCGTCGCGGCCTTCCGCGATCGCGACCGCGACGAAATCCTCCAACGTCTTTGGTGTCGCCGGGGCCGCATTACCCGGACTGCCCGGCATTCCTGGCATACCGGGCATCCCCGGCATTCCAGGCATGCCTGGAAACTGAGCCCCTTCGCCGCCCGGGATTCCAGCGCCTGGGATTCCAGCGCCCGGCGGACCGGCAAAGCCTGGTCCACCAGGCATGGCTGGCGCACCTGCAAAACCAGCGCCCGGCGCACCGGGAACCCCCGGCATCCCCGGCGCGCCTGGCATTCCGGGCGCACCTGGGAAACCTCCTGGAGGTCCGCTGAAACCGGGCATCGGCATGCCCGCTGGTCCGCCGACCACTCCCGGCGCCATTGGATACCCCTCACCGCCCGGGGCGGTTGGATAGCCCGGCGCTCCCGCAGGAGCTCCGCCCGGCGGCATTCCGCTTTCGCCGCCCGGCATGGGTCCACCCGGCATCATGCCCGGCATCGGTCCGCCTGGCATCATCCCTGGCATTGGCGCGCCCGGCATCGCGGCGCCCGGGGCCCCGCCTGGTGCGCCAGCCGCCCCGCTCGGAGCCATACCCGGAGCCATGCCCGGCGCACCCATACCCGGAGGTGCCATGCCGGGAGGTGCCATACCTGGCGGCATCGCGCCGGCAGCGTTCGCTCCCGAGGCATCCGCCGTTTGAGTATCACCGCCACCTTGGCCGCAACCGGCCAGTGCCAGCCCCATCACTACCACGACTAGGAATGACAACCGAGACGCCATTCGCGCACACCTTGCATGGCCGCTGCGCAGCCGTCCACAGGAAACCGTGGATTCGAGAGCCGGCGCGGGACAGATGAAGTCGAAACGATACCAAATTCGAAACACGGACTCGAACGAAATCCGAAAGCCGCTTCGCTTGTGATTATGCCAAGTCGAAAAATGCAAGTCGAGAAGCATTTGCGCGGATTCGAAGACCGCACCGTTTGGGCCGGAAGCTCGAACTGCGGTTGAGTCGGGCATGCTGCG
>CAIXSC010000596.1 GCA_903921945.1 uncultured Planctomycetaceae bacterium | reverse complement strand
CCGTAGGCGCCGGCGCACTCGATCACCAAGTAGTCGCCGACTTGGGCCTGGGGAAGCGAACGTCGGCAGACGAACCCGCCTTCCTCTTGCGTGAAGATATCGCCGGATTCGCACAGCGGTCCGCCGACCACCACGTCGCGATGGGGTGGCTCAGCGCTTCCGCCATTGGCGTGCGCGATCGACATCGGGTGGTAGGATCCATACAAAATAGGACGAGCCAGATTATTGAAGCCGGCATCGAGCAGATAGAACGTGTTGTTCCCTTGTTGCTTCACCGCCCGGATTTCCGTGATGAGATAGCCGCTTTCGGCGACGAGGTAGCGTCCCGGTTCGATTTCCAACCGGAGGGCGTGGCCGAGCTTTTGTTCCAGTCGCTTCCGCGAGGCATCCCATAGGGCGAAGTACTGATCGAGATCGACGTAGGACTGGCGGGAATGGTAGGGAACAGGCAATCCGCCACCAGCGCTGATCGTGGTGATGCTGCGACCAACCTCCAGCACCGCCTTTTCGAGCGCGCCGCAAACCTGCGCGAGGTGCTCGAGGTCGGTTCCCGAACCGATGTGCATGTGAATGCCAGTGATTGCCAGTCCGTGCCGGTCGCAGCGTTGCAGGCAGTCGCCCAGTTGTTCATGCCAGATGCCGTGTTTCGATTGTTCGCCGCCCGTATTGGTCTTCTGGCTGTGGCCGTGGCCGAATCCCGGATTGATCCGGAGCGTGACGTTCGCCCCTGGGAGTCGGTCCGCGAGTTGATCGAGCATGTCGGGCGAGCCGACGTTGACGGGCAGTTTCAAGGCCGCGACTTGGTCGAGCGATTCGCGATCGAAAATGTCGGCCGTGTAAACGATGGGGTGCGGGTCGCCATGGGCCGGATAGCCGGCAGCAAGCGCGCGGTGGATTTCTCCTGAGCTAACCGCATCCACCACCACGCCATGTTTGCGGGCGAGCGCCAAAATGGCGATGTTTGAACAAGCCTTTTGCGCGAACCGGATCACGTCGAACTGACGCAGATCATGAATGCGTTCGACGATCTTGGCCGCGTCGTAGACGTAAGTGGGCGTTCCATACCGCTTCGCCAAATCGGCGACGGGGACTCCAGCGATATCGCGGCGGACAGTGGTGAAGGGACCAACAGTGGGCATGGCGCTCAAAACCTCGGTGAAAACGTGAAGCAGTTGTCCGGGGCCAGGGATAGCGAATTTGGTGAAGGTACCCGCCCGGACCGGGGCGCGAAAAGCGGCCCGCGCGAAAAAGCCGCCCGGCACGCGAGCGATGGCTTGACCCCGATACCGTTCCATACTCCGGAAACCGATGCCTTTTTAAGCGACTGGGTCCCAAAGACAGGGGCGGCAGACCGCTACCATGCGGCCTGCCGCCCCTCTGTTTTCACGATCCTAACCCGTGGCTCGCGGCACGGATGTTCGAGTGCCGCGACAAGCCACCGGAACTACTGGGCTTCGAGCATCATCGCTTTGAGGGCGGCGCCCGCCATCTTGACGACACCACCGGAGACTTGCAGCGTGTAGGCACTGCCCCGCTCGATCGGCCGGATGCTCATCGAAACCGTGTCGTCGCCGTTCGCCTGGTCCGCGGCCGCGGACAACGCTTGGGTTGCCGGATTCGATTCGACAGCGTTCGCCATTTTCATCCACTGTCCGAGCGCGATCCGCATTTGCATGGGGAGGGACGGGCCGGCATTCGGCGAGGCGCCGGTGACCTGACGCATGGTCGAAACGCCATCGCGTCCGACTGCCAGGAGGGCCCGGTCGCGGCTGAAGCCGAGGATGATTTCCAGACGGTCGCCGAGCAACCGACCCAGATTGGGATCGATCTCGCCAGCCGGAATCTCGATCTTGTGGAGGTTCACGCCGTCTTGCTTCGCGAAATCGAGTTGGACCTGCGGGAAACCCGGTTGGTCTTGGACCATTTCCACAATCTGCTTGACCGACTTTTCCAACTTGAGTCCATCGGCAACAACCGCTCCACCGACGACCTCGATGCTACCGGGCAACAGATTCACCGCGGCCGCGCCATCGATTTTGCCGGCGCTCATCGTCGCTTGGACCACATCCAAGATGCCGCCCAGGGCCGCCTTCAACGGTTCCTTCTTGTCGTTGGGAACGCCCGCGTCGTCGTCAATCGCTTGCATGGCTTGTTGCCGGGCGGTGGTCATGCCCGCCGTGATCTGCGCGATATCAGCCGGCATCAGGGCCATGGTGAGCGACATCAACGCGGCCGGAGCGCGGCCGCCAATTCCGCCAAAGGCCGACTTGACGCTGTAAGCCGATTCCATTTGCTTGGCCAAATCCGAGCCAGCCTTGGCGGTCACCGACGATTCCAGGGTCATCCCGCTGGTGCGTCCGTCCACCGCGATTCCAAACGTGATTTGGTCGGCCTGCTCCATAAAGTCTTCGATCGACTTCAT
>CAIXSC010000595.1 GCA_903921945.1 uncultured Planctomycetaceae bacterium | reverse complement strand
TAGTGGATGGCGCCCGACGTGACGGAGAGGTTCAGCGAACCGAATCCGACCCCGCCGCCGACGAGCAGCATCGGCAGGAGGGCGATCACGATCATGGCGGGCGCGGGCGTTTGGCCCGCCTTCAAGCCCATCACTGGCGAAACTTTCGCAGCGTAGTAACCGCCCCACAGGGCGGCGTACACGACCGAACAGATGGCGATCCGCATCCACAGCTCGCGGCCGGCGATCGGTTCCAGTTCATCATCGCGGAGGAAGGTGTAGCCCGCCCAGCAGAGTCCCGGCGCGAGCACGGCGGCCCCTAGCGCGAGCCAATGGAGCGGCACTTGGCGGATGTCGCGCATCACGGCGGGCCGGCCCGCTTGCGCCTTGCGCACTTCAACCTTTTGGGGCGGATAGGCGATTCGCAGTCCGATGGCGCCGCCGGAGACGCCCAGCACGGTGAAGCCGAGCAGCACCATGCCCATGATTGTCAGCTTGGTGCCTTTGCGGGACAGCGGCTTCAAGACCGCTCGCCCCTTGGAATCTTTCGGCCCCGACATCTCGGGAGCGTGAACGACCACCTGTTCCGACTTGGCGGGAACCTGGATGAGCGTTTTGCACTTGGGACAAGGGCCCTGCTTCCCGGCGAACTTATCGCTGACTTGGAACCGGGTTTTGCAACCCGTGCATGTCACATCAATGGCCATACGCCGCCCTGTCTAGGTTCCTACCGCCTCTGTCGCTCCGCGCGACGTACGCGACCGCGCTGGCGGATCCGTTGCCGCGGGCGGTGATTCTAAATCGAGCGGCGCGCTGGGGGAAGACAATGCCCACCGTCCCCTCGACCGCCAAGGATCGAGCCAACGGCACACTGGCGGGGTGGCGCAGGTCCATCTGGACGGGGCGAGCCGAGATAAATAAACTCGATCACTACCACTGGCCTGTGTCGCGATCCGACTCTTCCGACCGCAGTCCGGGAGCTTCGAGATGCCGATGACGACGCGACACGCTTACACACCGACGATCACTCTCCAGGCGGAGCCGGACGGGGCTGCGGAGAACGAGCTTTCCGGCCGCTACCGGAAGATTCTCGCGAACGGCGATCTGCACTGGACGAATCATTTCCATCTCGGCCGGTTGCTCGGCCAAGGCGGCCAGGGAGCCGTATTCCTGACGCAACTGCGCGGCGCTGACCAGTTCACGGTGCCGGTGGCGATCAAGCTGTTTTCGCCGGAACGTTACGCCGACGCTAACACCTACGCCGCCGCGATGGCGCGGGCCGCCCGCGTCGCCGCCCGCGTGACACTGATCCAGCACGACAAACTGCTGGATATCCATAATTTTCTCGATCGCGACCGCATCCGGATGATGGTCATGGAATGGGTCGATGGCTTCGACCTGGCCCAATTGCTTGTGCCGCGCACGCTCGAAAAACTTTATGAACGCGTGAGCGCGCGGCGGTGGGAGTATTTGAATCGCGTCATCGTCACGGCCGGCGCCGTCCACCCGCGTATCAAGCCGGGCATCGCCGTGGCGATTGTCCGCGACTGCCTCTCGGCCCTCGCCGCCTTGCACCGCGAAGGGGTGGTCCACAGCGACATCAAGCCGTCGAACATCATGCTCAAACGGACCGGCACGGCGAAAATCATCGATATCGGCTCGGCGTTCGAAATCGAGGATCCGCCGCCGAATCGGGCCTGTACCCCCGCCTACGCCGCCCCGGAAGTGCTCGAATTCGAGGACATCACGCCGCTGAGCGATCTCGCGTCGCTGGGCTACGTTCTGATCGAAATGCTGTCCGGCCGCCCGCTGTTCGCCGGTCTTCATTCACTCGACGAACTGCTGGAAGCCAAGCGTTCCCTCCCGCAGCGGCTTAAGGACATCCTTCCAGCCGACGTCGCCGTGAACGAGCTCCTGATGAAATTCTGCCGTGGGCTGATCGCGCCGCAGCCACGGCAACGATTCGAAAGCGCGGAAACGGCGGAAATGAACCAGGACGGAGCCGCTGGTTTCCATCGCCAATTGGTCAAAGGCGATTTGGCCAGTGAATACAGCAACGATATCCGTCTCTGGCTGGAAGAGCTGAAAGAGTGCGAAGAGCACGAGCGTTCGTCCGCGCCGCCCACGCGGTGACGCGCGGGACGGAACGCGGTTTGCCATGGCTGGCGAATCGGCCGCCCCGCGTTGCCTAGTGGCCGTTGCCTAGTTGCCGTTGCCTATCGGCCGTTGCTTGTTGGCCGTTGCCCAGTGGCCGGGGCTGAAAAACTGGGGTTACCGGATTTCCCCGGATTCTGTAAAGAGCCATTCCCAGACAGCGCTGGCCCATGCTGCGCGCTGGACGCGACGCTGCTTGCCAGAACGGGAACTCTATGTCACGACGCCGCAGATCCACGGCCCAAAAGCTCGTGAACATCGCCACAACGGGGATGCCGAGACCGGTGCGCAATGTGGCCGGCAGCCGCGTCGGTTCGTTCTTGATCGCCGTCGGCCTGCCGGTGTTGGTGGCGACAGGGATCGTGAAGATCTCGTGGAACGGCGCACTTCCCAGTTTAAGCCTGGACCAACAGCGGGCTGGCGAGGTGAGAGCGAAGATCCGCGATCGCGCCAGCCACCTGCGCGAAGATATTGAGCAACAGGGGGCCGAGTGGATCAACGAGCACACGGGACTGGATGTCGGAGGCGACGATAGCTCGCTGACTCGCGTTCCACCGCACGACTACCCCAGCTTCGGCGGCCCGACCCTCGGCCCCTCCACGCCCGTGCCCTCCAACCCAAACTACTCGCCGCCGAGCTACTCAACACCGGGATACGCAACGCCGGGCTACTCGACGCCGGGCTACTCGACGCCGGGCTACTCGACGCCCAGTTATTCGCCTCCAGGGAATGCCACGCCCGGGTACCAAACACCGGG
>CAIXSC010000594.1 GCA_903921945.1 uncultured Planctomycetaceae bacterium | reverse complement strand
TCCCTTTGCTCATGTAGAGCTTGCCATCGGGCGCCCAGTTCAGTCCATGCAGTCCGTGTTCCAGGTTGCCGAGATCGGTGTAGACCTTGATGTACTCGTCCGCCTCATCGTCGCCATCGCGATCGCGGATGACCGTCAGATCGGGAGCGTTGGCGATCCACAAATCGGATCCGTGCCAGGTGAGTCCTTGGATCGCGTTGAAACCGGTCGCGAACTCGGTCGTGCGGTCCGCGCGGCCATCGCCGTCCGTATCGAGGACGATCATGACGCTGTCCCCCGGCGTCTCGGGAGTGGGATTGCGGTACTGCGGCCCCATACCCACGAACAATCGCCCGCGTGCGTCGAACGCCATGGAGCATGGCTGACGGACGAGCGGTTCGCTGGCGAACACGGTGATTTCGAATTCGGGCGGAACTTTCGGCAGCGCCTTCAAGTCGGCCGACTTATCGACCTGGGCGACGACGGATGAGGCATTGGCCAAAACCGTGAAGAGCACAAGCAGCGTTAGCCGCATACCCGTCGATGCCTGTTGGCGGAGCATGGTCATGCGAGAATCTCCTTGACGATCGTCGCGAACTTCACGACCTTCACGACCTTCGTTGCCATGCCGGGGAATGGGAGCGAACCGGCGGCGGTGGCGGACCGCAAGAACGACCGACACGCGACGGAGTGGCTGTTCATGGCGGGAACTCCCAATGACCTGTCGGCTGGATTTCGTGCGACGGGAATCTCGGATGGCGCACGGCAGGCCCGGTCGACCTCATCGCGGGCGCGGGTGCCTCCGCTGTTGGAGATATGAGGGAACACTGTCCCACGATCGTAGAGCCGCGCCAGCCAAAATGCGAGAGGCGGCAACGGGCCCTGCCTGCTCTCAATTCGAGTCAGCCGGCACCCGCGCCTCGACGCGGCGCGGATCGTCGCCCGTTCGAGTCATAGGAACAATGCGCGTCCCGACTTCAACCGAAACGACCTGTGATGTAGTCGTTGGTCTCGCTCAACCGTGGCCGGGTGAAGATCTCGGCCGTCGGCCCGTACTCGACAAGCCGCCCCAAGTACATGAACGCCGTGTAGTCGCTGATACGGGACGCCTGCTGCATGTTGTGAGTGACGATGAGGATGGAGTAATCGCCGCGCAGGTCGCTGATCAGATCCTCGACTTTGCCGGTGGCGATCGGGTCTAGCGCCGAGCAGGGTTCGTCGAGTAGCAGCACTTCCGGTTCGCTGGCGATCGCGCGGGCGATGCAGAGTCGTTGTTGTTGGCCGCCGGAGAGCTCCAACGCGCTGCTGTTCAACCGGTCCTTCACTTCATCCCACAACGCGGCGCCGCGGAGGCTCTTTTCGCACACTTCCGCCAAGGTCTGGCGGTTGCGTTCGCCATCGATCCGCAACGGATAAACGACGTTTTCGAAAATGCTCATCGGGAACGGATTGGGCTTTTGGAACACCATCCCCATCCGTTTGCGCAGTTCGATCACGTCAACGCTGCGGTCGTAAATCGGGTCGCCGTTGAGCTTCATCGAGCCGGCGATTCGAACGGTGCCGATCAGGTCGTTCATGCGATTGACGCACCGCAGCAAAGTCGACTTGCCGCACCCCGAGGGGCCAATCATCGACGTGACTTTGCCCTTGGGCACAGGCAGCGAGATGTCGTGCAACGCCTGTTTTTCCCCGTACCACAGGGAGAAATTTTCGACCTCCAGGACCGGCTCGTCATCCCACACGGATTCGTGAACGATCGCCGCCACCTTCTCGCCCCGCGCGATCCGCGCCAGTCCACTCTCCTGCAGCCGCGCGGATTGGTTTCCCTTCCCCATCGAGCCGCTACCGGGACCGGCCCCAACGCTGCCCGCGGAACCGCCGGAATTCCCGTGGCTGGCCGACGCGGCGCCGGCGCTCGCGGACGCGTAACTGGCAGCAGCTATGCTGGCCGCAGACGTGTTGGCCGCAGCCGTATTGGCCGCGGCTGTGTTGGCAGCGGCCGAGTTGGCGGTGGCCGAGTTGGCAGCGGAAGGGGACGAGCCGGCGTTAGCGCTCATTGACGGTTCCTTGGTCAAAACTGTCCCAAGCGGAAACGTTTCCGCAAGCGGCCGCGGAGCCAGACAGCGGCGACGTTGAGAGTCGCCACGAGCGCGATCAGCAACAGGGTTGTCGTGAACACCATGGGCTTGGCCGCTTCGCTGTTTTGGCTCTGGAATCCGAGGTCGTAAATATGGAATCCCAGATGCATGAAGCTGCGCTCGGGGTGGACGAACGGACCGCTGCTATCGATCGGCAGTTCCGGGGCTAGTTTGACGGCCCCGACCAGCATCAGCGGCGCCACTTCGCCCGCCCCGCGGGCCATGGCCAGGATCATGCCCGTCATGATGCCGGGCATCGCCTGCGGCAGAACGATTCGGCGAATGGTTTGCCATTTGCCGGCTCCGCACGCATAAGAGCCTTCCCGCATCGAATTCGGCACGGCGGACAACGATTCCTCGGTGGAGACGATCACCACCGGCAGCGTCAGCAGGGCGAGCGTGAGCGACGCCCACAGGATGCCACCTTTACCCAGGGTCGGGTTGGGTAGACGATCGGCGAAGAAGCCGCCGAAATGTGGATTGCCGAACAGCAACGCGACGAGCAGCGCGGTGGCGACCAGCCACAGGCCGAGCGCCACGCGGCTCCACATCAGGCTTCGAGCCCGCTCGCCGCTGGCAATTCTAAGACCGATGACGAACGCGGCGAGGGCCAGCGCCACCAACACGAACAGCCCGCCATACCACGCATAGGATGGCCAGGTTTGCAGCCCGGCGTTCGCCGCGCCACCGTCCAGAAACGCCCCGACCAAGTAGCAAAAGAAACCCAGTCCGAAGACGCCGAAGACAATACTCGGCACGCCCGCCAAATTGTTGATCGAGATCCTCACGACACTGACGATCGGTCCGCCACGGGCGTATTCGCGGAGATACAAAGCGGCGAGCACGCCGAAAGGAACGACCGCGAGCGACATGATGAGCGTCATCGCGACGGTTCCGAAAATCGCCGGAAACACGCCGCCTTCGCTGTTCGCTTCCCGGGGTTCATCCGTGAGGTATTCCCACCATCGCTCCAGGTAGATGCCGACGGCGGCGGCGGTTTCCAGCCGATTCGCGGGGTAAGCCCGCACGATGTTCGACAACGGGACGGCCACGGCGGCGCCGTCCGCTGCCATCAGCCGGAGTTCGAATCGGTCATTCTCCGCGTTCATCGATTGGATGGTGCGTTGAATCGACGACGATTCCTCGTCGCCCCGCTGTTGAACTTCCAGCAGGCGGTTGCCAGCGTCGCGCAGCGGCTCCGGCAGCTTCGCCAATTCGGCTTCCATGGCGGCGGCGGCGGCGAGCGGTTCCTGCCGAGCCTGCTCCCACTCAGCTCGCGCGGCACGCAACAGCGATTCGGCGGCGTCGACAAGCGGCCGCAGCCGCTCGTCCGGCCGCTTCGCTTCCCGTTTCAGCACTTCCCAGCGCGCCAGCAACGCCGCCCACTCCGCTTCCTGGGCGTCAAGTTGCACACGGGTTTGACGCAGTTGTTCGAGTTTGTCGAGCGACGCGGAGCGAGTGCTGATTTCGGCGCCGCGAACCGCGAGCCGGGCTTCCTCGATCGCGTTGTTCACGCGGCCGATTTCATGGCGTTCCAGATGTTTCCGCTGTTGGAATCGTTCGCGGACCTGCGGGTGCGCTTCCAGGTACTTGGCCCAGGCGGCGGCCGGTTCGGTCCACACTTGACGCAGTTCGACGACAGCCGCTTGGGGCTGGATTTCATTCAACGCGACTTCGGAACCATCTTCGAGCACAGCGCGCCACGACGCCTCCGACGTCGCCTGGGCGAGAAACTCGCGAATGTTGTCCCGTCGGCGCGTCTCCACCAATTCCCGCAACCGCGCGAGCGCCGCCTCCAGCGGTGGCCTCTCGGCGTCCGGGACCGCGGGCAAGCGGGTTTCCAGCCACTGCACGAGACTTGTCAGATCCTCTTCATCCGGGCTGGGCACGCGGCGGTACCGGACCACAAACTGGCCCAATTCACCCACGCACCGTCCCCATTCGACACGTTCCGCCAGGATCGCCCATTCCGGCCGGATCTCCGATCCGGGCGCCACCTCGTAATCACTGGCCCATTGAAAATGGGTTTGCGTCAATTCGAAGTTGCCTACACGGAACAATCGCCGTTCCGTATCCACGGAATCCCGGCCAGCCAGTTTCGCGGCTGCCGCGTCCGCGACCGGTCCACTGAGGTTTTCGACGAGCGGCTTGGTGAGTCGGTACCGCTCGACCCGCGTGATTTCGCCCATCAAGCGGCCGCCGCCGGGCAGTTCCACTCGCGTGATGGGAACCGGCCAAAATGTGCCGCTGCCGTTGTAGAGCACCAGCAGCATCAAACCGACGATCATGCTCACCGCAACCGTCAACGCGCCGCCTGTCAGCCAGACCATCGGCTCGCCGGAGGCGAGTAGCGACACGCCGGGACGCGCGCGCGATCGACGCCGTTCCCGCGGCGTGTTCGCGGCGGCGGTCGAGTGCGACATGGCCGTGGAAGGCGTTGCTCCCGCTTTGGGAGCGAGGCCAGAGGAGTCTTGATTCATGTCGTCACAATTGCAGCGCCCGCCGCCGGAATCGCAACCGCACCAACTCGGCGGCCGTGTTCACGACGAAGGTCAGGAGGAACAGGGTCAGCGCCGCGAGAAACAAGGTGCGGAAATGCGTGCTGTCGCGGACCGCTTCCGGTAGCTCGACAGCGATGTTGGCGGAGAGCGTGCGAAAGCCGTTGAACAAATTCCAATCGGTGACAGGCGTGTTGCCGCCCGCCATCAACACGATCATCGTCTCGCCAACCGCCCGTCCCAAGCCGATCATGATGGCGGAAAACAGGCCGCTCATCGCGGTCGGCACAACGACTCGCACGGCCGTTTGCCACGGCGTGGCGCCGGCGCCTAACGATGCCGAACGCAAATGCTGGGGCACCGTCGACAAGGCGTCGTCGGCAATCGTGTAAATGATCGGAATGATCGCGAACCCCATCACGAACCCGACCACCAGGGCGTTGCGCTGCACGTAGGTGGAAACGAACGAGCCGCGCGGATCCCAACCGACCGCCACCAACAATTCCGAAACGCCCCACGCCAATCCGCCGGCCAGCAATATCGCGACCGCCAACTTGCCCGCGTTCAGCAGGCCGAACGCAAGCCGCGGCCAATGTCCGCAGTTTTGCCGCAACCACGGATTCACCACCGTGGCGCTCAGCGTCGCCACCACCGCCGCCGACCCCGGCAACGTGAGCAACAGCCACCCCGCCGTGCCTCG
>CAIXSC010000593.1 GCA_903921945.1 uncultured Planctomycetaceae bacterium | reverse complement strand
GATCGCCACCGTGCCGCCCGGCGTCGTGATCGATTCGTTCACCGCCGCGCCCATCCGGTTCACCTGGACCGACGCCGTTCCCGCGAGCTGCAAGCCCGACACGCCCACAAGGCTCGCGGCGCCCGAACCCGACAAGGCGTACTTCACCGTCGCCGGCGCGGTTCGTTCGACCATCACCAAGCCCAGGTTCGCCCCCGTCACCTTCACGCCCGACTCGTCGGCCTGGCCGCCGTTGTTCCCGATGAACGCCGTCGCCCCCGCGACCCCCGCCTCGAGCCGTTCCACCCCGTCCTTGTTCGTCTTCGTGAACGCCCACCCGCCCGTCATCTCGAGGAACGAACCGGCCGTGATGGTGGCGGTCGTTGCAGCGGAGAGAGCAGCCTGGGAAAAGTCAATCGAGGTCGTGGTGCCATCTCCGGCCGCGATAGTTAACGGCGAACCGGAAAAGTTGGCGGCAAGGTTCGCGGAGTTGCCTCCCAGTGTGCCGCGGGCTTGATTCACACCGACCGTGATGTTCGTTGCGTTTCCGGAGACCGAACCATCGCTGACGAAGGTGGCGGTGGCCGCAGTCGCGCGGGTGGCTGTCCACGTTCGCAGGTCCGAGCCGCCCTGGCTATCGCGCGGCGCGGCGAGCACGGCACCGAGCTTGAGATTGGCCAGTGACAGGCCGGCGGCATCGGGGTTCGAGGCGGGCCCGTCGATACCGGTGAAACCGCTGAGGCTATTGCCGCCGATCGTCAGCACATCGACGGCGACCGTCGATCCGTCCGTTAGGGTAAGGGTGCGTGGCGCCTGTTCGATCGTCACACCGCCGCTCACATGGACAAAATCCAGCATGCTCATCGCCACCGTGCCGGCGACTCGGCGGGTAGACGCGGTCATCGCGGGGAGAGAGACGGTTGTTCCGTCGATCGTGATGTCCCGAGCGCTGGTGGCGGAAGTGGCGGTGTTTTCCACCACCGTCGCGGTGCCACTGGCCTGGGCGACACTGCCGCCACTGAGCGCGAAGGCGCCGTTGGCGTAGACCTGCCGCGTGCCGTCGGCGTTCAGCGACACAGCGGCGACGGCTGACGAAACTCCCGCGGAGAACGCGGATCCGGCTTGCAGCCGCGCGGCCGCGTTGGAAGCGATGGCTCGGACGTCGCCGTTTTGACTTTGGAAGTTGAAGTCGCCAGACAAACGGAGGGAACCGTTGACCGTGGCGTCCAGCGAGTCGATGGAGAAGACTCGCAGGTCGGAGGCAGCGGGCAACGCGGCGAACGTGTAGTTGCTACCAGAGGCGGAGACGGATTGTCCCGTATAGGCGGTGTTGGTGTTGTTGTATCGGAACCGGGCGGCGGAGGCGGTCAGGGAGTCGAAACCGGTATTCGTGAAGACTGGCGTGCCGGCGGCTTCGAAGGCGACTTTGTTGGCGGCGGTGATTACGAAACCAAACGGGGCATTGGCGAGGCCGACCGAGGCGGAGCCAGCGTTCATCGCGACGGAGGCAGTACCGGCGGCTTGGATGGCGGCTCCTGATTTGACGAGTCCAAAAGTGCCGGAGATATCGGCGAACCCGGCAGCGGAGAAACTGCCGCTGTAGGCGAACTGCGGCGTCGTGTAGTAGCTGCCGAGAAACTCGGCGAACCGATCGCGTTGGGCGGCGAGCGGCGCGAAATTCAGTCCGCCCGGCGTGGCTTTGACTTCGAGGTTGAGTCCGCTGGAGGTGGAGGTGATGTCGAAGTAGCGGTCGCCGGACGGGAACGCGAACATTCCGAACGTATCCGCGAATTTTCCCGAAACCGAGGCATTGGAAGCGGCGATAAATGTGAAGCTGGATCCGACGTCGGGTTCGAAGCCGCCGATGAGCTTGACCTCCAGCGTGCCGTCGAGCGCGACATTGCCGCCGACCGAGAGTCGATCGAATTGGCTCGCCGAGCCGATTTCGATCTGCAAACGCCCGCCGGCTTGCTGGGTGTAGGTGTCGACGGTGTTCTGAATGTAGATGCCCGTATCGCCGTAGGTCTGGCCTGGTTGGACCACGACGTCAATTGCGAGCAACCGGCGGATTTCGAGGACTTCCAGCCGTTTTAAACGCTCGCGACGCAGTCGCGACAGGCGTCTCCGATAGGCGGCACGGCGGGCCAAGAACCGATGGAGCCGAGTACGCAAGAACTCGCCAAATCGCAGAGGCATAGATCATCCACGTCGCTGGAAACGAATCTGAAAAACAGGCTTCGCGTCCGCGGGCGGGATGGCTGTCGGAACAAATGGACGATCGCGAGGTGAAGTCCACGGTCGGTTCCGCCCACCATGGCCCTGCGAACGCAATTTGGCCTTCCTAGCCGAATGCAGAATGTAGGGAATGATCCGGTCGTGCCACTATTCGACTTAGGTCTAAAGCCGACGTGGCCATGTTTAAGATTTGCGACGGTGCGTGTAAGCAAACGTCAACAGTCGCACTCCCACACGGAAGCTGGGGAAGTTGTCGCGAAGTCCGCGGGGAGGGTGGCCATTCCACCAGTTAGTCGGAGCGATCTTCGCCGTCGTCGTCGCCAGCGGCATCGGCTGTCTCATCAGCGCCCATGGTTTGGCCGCTAGCGGACGCGACGCGAGGCGTGGTCAGGCCGAACCGGTCGGCGATCCGAACGAGTTGCGTGACCGAGTCGACTTCGAGTTTCGTCATGGCTCGGCCGCGATGAACCTTGACGGTGGCGATCGTGATTCCCAGTTCACGGGCGATCTGTTTGTTGAGCCGTCCGCTGGCGACGAGGCCGATGACTTGCCGTTCCCGCACGCTGAGCGAGTCGATACGTCGACGTAACGAATCGTCGACCGCGCGGCTGGCGATTCGTTCCCGGTCGAACTCGAGGGCGCGAGCAATCACCTGGAGTAGTCGCTGCGGGTTGGCAGGCTTGAGCAGAAAATCGAAGGCCCCGGATTTGAT
>CAIXSC010000592.1 GCA_903921945.1 uncultured Planctomycetaceae bacterium | reverse complement strand
GTAAGTCATTGCCAGGATTGGCGTAAAACGCAAAACGCCGGGAGCGGTTGCTCTCGGCGTCGGTGGTTAACTGGCGGGTCGCGGAAAAGTTCGCGACTGGAAAAAGCTCCCCAGACGGAACTCGAAATCGCGCTCAGTTGTGTAGAACTGTTCGGGGAGTTGCCCGCAAGTCGGGAGGTTAGGTTCTCGGTACTGAATGCGGAGGTGATTCGGCTGGCGCATGAGACCGTCGACAGCCTATGGCCCAATCGGACTGCAACAGCTGGTGAGTGCGGGCTAGCGCGAGTCGCTCCGAATCGCTTAATTCCCGCCAAAAACGCGGCGTGATCCAGTGAGGGATGCCGCCTCGCTCGCACATGCCCCGATTTCGCACCCAACAGCCCCGTGTTCCGCCGCTTCGTCGGCGTGCGCGGGGCTTTTTGGTTGCTCGCCGTATTCACCGTCCCGTCACCCACTGGAGATCGCGCATGTCCGTCGTCGTATTGGTCAGCAGCTTGCTCGCTGAGTCGCTCGCGCTCGCCTTTGCTCGCTGTGTCGCTCGCGTTCGGTCTGGCTCGTGAGGCGCGGCCGCGCCGGGCGCCGCAGCGGCTGCTGGCGAAGATTCTCTCCCATTGAAGGACTGCGCATGAATCACGTCCGTCGTCCGATTCGTCCTGTGACGAGCGCGAACCGGTGAGCTTATGCCGCGACCTTCTTGCGATTAACCCTGCAGCTCCTCGGTTCGAATGGGCAGGCTGCGGATTCGTTTGCCGGTGGCGGCAAAGATCGCGTTGCACAGGGCGGGGGCGATCGGGGGGACGCCGGGCTCGCCCATGCCTCCCATCTTTTCCGTGCTGGGAACAATGTAGGTCTCCACCGCCGGCATCTCGTCCATCCGCAGCAAGGGATAGTCGTCGAAATTGCCTTGCTGTACACGCCCGTTTTTGAACGTGATCTCGCCATGAAGAGCAGCGGTGAGACCGTAGACCGCGGCCCCTTCCATCTGCGCCTTGATGGAATCGGGGTTCACCGCGGGACCGCAATCGCAGGCCCCGACCACGCGATGCACGGTCACCTTTCCTTCCTTGGAAACCGAGGCCTCGATCACTTGGGCTACAAAGCTGCCGAACGATTCATGAACGGCAATGCCGCGCCCGTGCCCCTTCGGAAGCGGTTTGCCCCAGCCGGCTTTCTCCGCCGCAAGCCGCAGCACGCCCAAATGCCGAGGATGTTTCGCCAGCAAGGTTCGGCGGTACTCGGAGGGGTCCTTACCGGCGGCATGCGCCAGCTCGTCGAGGAACGATTCGCAGGCGAAGGCCGTATGCGAATGCCCCACCGACCGCCACCAGAGCGTCGGTACGCCGGCTGGAGCCATGTGCCATTCCACTTGAAGGTTGGGCACGTTGTAGGCCAGCGTGCGTGCCCCCTCCACCGCGCCGTCGTCAATGCCGTCCTTGATACCGACGGATTCGAGCGATGTGCCGACGAGAAAAGACTGACAGACGATGCGTTGCTGCCAGGCAAGAGGAAGACCATCGTCGCTGATGGCGCCGGTGAGGTAGTGCGAAGCGCGGGGCCGATAAAATCCGCCGCGCATGTCGTCTTCGCGAGTCCAGATGACC
>CAIXSC010000591.1 GCA_903921945.1 uncultured Planctomycetaceae bacterium | reverse complement strand
CCGGGATTCTTGCTCAGTGGCGGGACGATCTATCCCGGCTGTTATCAGGGGCGGGATGTCTCGATTCTCGACGTGTACGATGCGCAGGCGGCGGCGAATGTCGGAGCCTTGTCGCAGGAGGAAGCCGATGCGATCCGCCGTGTTGCCTGCCCGGGGCCTGGCGGATGCGGGATCGCCGCGTCGTTCAATACCTGGGGATTGGCCATGGAGGCGATCGGCTTGATGCCGCCTCAGAGCAGTTCCACGCCCGCCATCGATGCCGCCAAACACCATGAATGCTCCCGGGCCGGCCAGTGGATTCGCGATCTTTTGCGAGCCGGAATTCGTGCGCGGGACATTCTGAGCCGACGGGCGTTCGCGAACGCGGCGACGATGATCGCGGCGGTGGGCGGTTCGACAAACGGCGTTCTGCATCTGCTGGCCCTCGCCCGCGAGGCGGAAGTGGATTTCAGCTTGCGCGACATGCAAGCCATCTTCCGCCGCACGCCGGTCGTTTGCTCGTTCGCGCCTCGGGGCGAAAAGACCATGGTGGACTTGCACCGACTAGGCGGCGCGTCGGTGCTCATCAAGACGTTGATTCGCGCTGGCATTCTCGATGGCAGCTTGGTCACCGCGACGACTCGGTCGTTGGCGGAAAACGTCATCGACGCGGCCGATCCTCCGATGCCGAGCACGGCTGGCGGCGGGGCGGCGCTGATCGCGCCAGCGGACGCTCCGTTCAAGCCGTTCGCCGACATGCAAATCTGCTTCGGCAATCTCGCGCCGGATGGAATGGTGTTCAAGGTATCCAGCGCGTCGACAACGAGGTTTCGCGGGCCGGCTGCCTGTTTCGACTCGGGGCGCGCCGTTTCCGAAGCGGTGGAACAGGGCCGTATCCGGCCAGGCCAAACAATCGTGCTGCGGTATCTCGGTCCGGTTGCCGCGGGAATGCCCGAAGTCGTGCTCGCCGCGTCAGCCTTATCCGTTCCCGAGTTGAAGGGGCGAGTCGCGTTGATCTCCGACACGCGAGTGTCCGGCATATCACACGGTTTGATTGGCGTTCATTGTGCGCCGGAAGCCGCCGTCGGCGGCCCGATCGCGCTCGTTCAGGACGGCGACGAGATCAGCTTCGACACGTTGGCAGGCACGATCGAGTGGCATGTCGACGAAGAGACCGCGAATCGACGCCGCGCAGCTTGGCGTCCACCGGTCCTCCGCCGCCAACGCGGTTATTTAGCCGACTTCGCCGCGACCGTGGCCCAAGCCCACGAAGGCT
Source organism: uncultured Planctomycetaceae bacterium (assembly GCA_903921945.1). GTDB lineage: Bacteria > Planctomycetota > Planctomycetia > Pirellulales > Pirellulaceae > CAIXSC01. Next base: position 2,590 of record CAIXSC010000591.1, on the reverse strand, counting down.
GCGTCAGCCAAGCGTGGATGAAAGCACGCTAGCGGGTTACCTCGGTCGGCCGAGGTGCCATCTTCCGTCCTCAAACGAGCCGGCCCCAGCGTCGACGGACGAGATGTCCGTCGTACAAGAAAACGCTACCCCTAGCCGACCGTTCAGGCGACTTATCACCGAATCTGTTCGTCGAGCCATCGGGCCGGGGCGGACCGCTCCGTGGCGAGCACCAAAGCCGACTCGGCGCCGATGGCTCGGTACGCTGCCACCGGACGAGCGTACTCGGCCTGCAACGCTTCCAAGCTCACGGCGCGATTCAAATGGTCGACGGCGGCTGCGATTCGCAGCGGACGCGGGGCGAGCGACACGGCCAAGTCGCGGAGGTCGCCCGCCTGCAACATGCCGGGAACGATCGCGTCGTGCGGCACGATCACCGAGTGATGCGAAAGGATCGAACGATAGTCCAGCAATCCCCCCGTCACTTGCACGGCGGCGAGTTCCTCGTCGAACAGTCCCGCGAGCAACGCGACGAGTCCGCAGCCGGGCTCGGCAAATCGTGGCCATCCCTCCACGCCGTGCGGTACGCTGACGACCGTGTCGGCGGCATTCGGCTCAACAAGCGACTCGGCCCACAGCCCGATCTTGGTCGGGGCGACATCCCGACGCTGGCGCAGATGCGCAAGCACCGCTCGGAGATCACGCAGACGTTGGCCGACAAACGACTCGCCGTAAAGCTGCAGGCTCGCCGAACGGTCAGTGGTCGCCGCTTCCCGGCCGCGCGATCCGCGCCAACCGGTCTCGCCGATACCCCGTAAATCGGGCAGCGCGACGAGAAAGCCGCTCGCGAGCAGTTCCTGGATAGGGGCGCCGCGTTCGCGCAACAGCGCCGCTTTGCCCTGCTCGGCGATCGCCACCACGGCCCGGCCCGGTTGGTCTTGAGGACGGCTGGCGGCGGTTAGGAGCAACAGGGGCACGACCATGCCCGGTTCGACTTCCAAGACCGAACGCTCGACGCGTAGCGCCAGCCCAGGGGTTGTTGTCCCCTTCGCGGCCGCTTCCTTGGGCAACGCTTCGATCACGGACGCGACCACTCGCGGCGCCGCCGGCGGCGACTGCTGCTGCGAGCCCAGACGCGGCGACCAAGCTTCCCGAAGCGCTCGACGCTGCTCGGGCAACGGTTTTTCGGCAAGCTTGGCCGTGAGCCGCCCTACTCGCTCGTTGCCAATCGATCGCAGCGCCTCGTTGAACGAAAGCGGTCCCAATTGCCGCCGCAGCTCGTCGGTCCAGCAAACGAGTTGCGCGCTCTCGATCGGCCGACTGTATTCATCCGCTTCTTCGACATGGATATCGAACCAACGCGCGAATGCGGGATGGATGAGTCGACGATGGAAACGTCCGATGTTCGTGCAGTGCGAGGCTTCGGGAGCTTGTTGTTTGAGCGTTCCCTTGCCGTATGCGGCGGCCAGCTTGTCACCGGCCCCGTAGAATCCGCCCCAGATCTTCCGATAGCGGCTCCAGGCCGGATCGCGCGCTTCATCCCAGGCGAATTCGTGGGCGTGAATGAGCGGCCGGGGCGCGGTGCTCGCCACAATGATCCAGGGAAAGAAATCGTCACGACCGCCCAGCCGCAATCCGCGAGTCGATTCCCAGTACGCTCCTCCGAGCAGATTGAATCGAGTCTCCGCGTCTTCCGGCAGCGGGTACCGGGATTCGGGTTGCGGTCCGCCAAAATTGAAGGGCACACACGCGGAGATCCGCGGGTCGAGCGCCGCGGCGACACCGGCGGGATCGCCTCCGCCGGCAACCGCGCCCAGCATCACGATCCGCCGAGGATCGATGCCGGGTCGGGCGAGCAGCAGATCGACAGCCCGCATCCAATCCCATGCCATCCAGCCCATCAAGCTGTCGCCCAACAAATGCAACTGAACACCGCTGTCGTAGCGGAAGCGATAATCCTGGCGGCTCACTTGGAACGGTTTCGGATAATCCTCGGCTCGATGAAACGGGTGCGCCCGCCGCTCGCCATGACCCGTTTGATCGATCACCAACACAAGACAGCCGGCTCGAGCCCATGTCATGCCCATATCTTGAAGTTCACTTTGCGGCTTATCGCGATGATGCGAATGCGCGATCATCAGGGCTGGCATCGAGTCCCGGGGCGGATCGGGGCAGTAGAGATGCGCCGGCACCCAGATCCCGGGCCGAGATTCATAGACAAGCTTCTCGATCCGGAAACGCTCGCCGGAAACCGCCCCCGACGAATGGACGACCAGTGGCCGGGATGCGACGGGGAAATCAGCGAGCGCGGCGCGCAGTCTCGCGATCCGCTCATCGCGAAACGCCTCCCAACTCGCCTTGGAATCGATCTTGGCCCAATCGGCGCGGTTCCGCGCGTTGGCCGCCTCCGATCGTCGTTCCAGGTCGCGATCGATTTGGCGGCCCGCCGCCGCCGCTTCATCCGCCTTCAGAGTCGCTGGAAGCACGTCGGGCGAAACCATGGCGAGCGGCGCTGACCCGGCAGCGGGCGCGTCGGCGGCCGCGACCACCGTCGGAGCGCATAGTGCCAGCACGCATAGTGCCGGCAAGCACAGTGCCGGCAAGCACAGTG
>CAIXSC010000590.1 GCA_903921945.1 uncultured Planctomycetaceae bacterium | reverse complement strand
GCCACCTACCGGCAGTCGTCGCGAGTGGCCCCGGAACTGGCCGAACGCGACCGCTTCAATCGACTTTACGCCCGAGGCGCCCGATTCCGGCTCGATGCCGAGACGCTCCGCGACAACACGCTCGCCGTGTCGGGACTCTTGTCGAGCAAAATGTACGGGCCGTCGGTGATGCCGCCGCAACCGGACGGTATCTGGCGTTCCACCTACAACACGGACAAGTGGGTTACGAGCGCGGGCGAGGATCGATACCGCCGCGGCCTCTACACGTTCGTCAAGCGAACATCGCCCTATCCGGCCATGACCACGTTTGACGCCCCGAGTCGCGAGATTTGCACCATCCGCCGGTCGCGAACGAACACGCCGCTCCAATCGCTGGTCACGCTCAACGACCCCGCGTTCGTCGAATGCGCTCAGGCGTTAGCGCGGCGTGCTTGGAAGGAATCGACGGCGGGGGCGGGCACGGCGGCGACAACCGACGGGCGCGTCGCGCGTGCCATCGAACTGGCCCTCGTTCGGACACCGCGGCCGGCCGAAGTCGCGACGCTTGTCGAACTCTACGGCCGACGGCTGGAAGAATTTCGAGCGGACCTGGCGGGGGCGAAACGATTCGCCACCGAACCGCTCGGTCCCGGCCCCGAAGGCGTCGACATCGCCGAGCTTGCGGCGCTGACGGCCGTATGCAATGTCATTCTGAATCTTGATGAATTCCTGACGCGAGGCTGATTCGATGACTCCCTACGAGATGGGCTTGCAGGCGCTCACGCGACGGCACTTTTTTGGCGGCTGCGGTGTGGGACTCGGCGCGATCGCTTTGGCTCACATGCTGGGCGAACGGGTGAACGGGGCGGAGCCCCCATCTGGCGAGGTCGCGGGTCGGGAACGAGCCAAGCCGCCAGGCGCAGCAACGCCAGGCGCAGCGACGCCAGGTGCAGCGACGCCGCCAGCATCCCAGCCGTCTGCGGTCAAGCCGCCACATCATCGGCCCCGGGCCAAGCATGTCATTTATTTACACATGGCCGGCTCGCCGAGCCAACTCGATTTGTTTGACGACAAACCGGCGCTTCGCAAGTACAACGGCCAACCTTGCCCCAAGGAATTGCTCGACGGCAAGCGGTTCGCCTTCATTCAGGGCGTGCCGAACATGCTGGGAAGCCCGTTCAAGTTCGCCCGTCATGGGCAAAGCGGCGCGGAGCTGAGCGAAGTCTGGAAGCACTTGCCGGAGGTGGTGGACGATCTGGCGATCGTCAAATCGGTGAAGACTGACCAGTTCAATCATGCGCCCGCACAGTTGTACTTGCACACGGGCGCGTCGCTGCTCGGCGCCGCGTCGATGGGTTCGTGGGCGACGTATGGACTGGGAAGCGAGAATCAGGATCTGCCTGGCTTCGTGGTGCTGACGAGCGGCGGCAAGACGCCCGACGCGGGGACCAGCGTTTGGGGAAGCGGTTTTCTGCCGTCGGTGTACCAGGGCGTGCAATGCCGGTCGCCCGGCGATCCGGTGCTGTTCCTCTCCAACCCTGCCGGCCTCAGTCCCGCCGCCCGCCGCGACACGCTTAGCGCGCTCAAGCGTCTCAATGAACTGCAGGTGGAATCGATTGGCGATCCGGAGATCGTGACGCGGATCGCCCAGTATGAATTGGCGTATCGCATGCAAACCTCGGTCCCCGAGGTGATGGACATCTCGAGGGAGCCGCGGCACGTGCTCGAGGCGTACGGCGCTAAACCCGGCTTCGTCCCCGAATCGGATTCGGCGGCCGACCCGCGAGTCGTTTACAAAGGGAGCGACGCTTCGCTGGCCAACAAT
>CAIXSC010000589.1 GCA_903921945.1 uncultured Planctomycetaceae bacterium | reverse complement strand
TTTCTTCCCGTTCGCGGAGGCGCGGGTCGATGGCTCGGACGTCGCGTTTTCCGATGCCGACGGCAAGACCCTTGTCAGCCAAGTGGACCACTGGGACACGGCTCGCGGCGAGGCGGCGATTTGGGTGCGCGTCCCCAAGCTCCGCGGCGATTCGCGCCAAATGCTACAGATCGCGTGGGGAGGTAGCGGTGGATCCCCGCCCGCCGCGCCTGCTCCGCCCGCCTCGCCGGCCTTGCCTGCTAATCCTTCCTCGCCCGCGAAACCCGGGTTGCCGGCAACGCCGCGAACGCCGCCGCTGCCGCGAGTGTTTGATCGGGGCAATGGGTACCTAGGGGTCTGGCACTTGGAAAGCGATTGCGAAGACGCGGTCGGAACGTTCCTTGGGCAGGATCAAGGCACGGTCGCGACGGCCGGGGTGATTGGCGCGGCCCGCCATTTTCCTGGCGGTCGCGGCGTGTTTTGCGGCGACAAGCTCGAGACTTTGCCGACGGCCGACGAGCCACATTCCACCGAGGCGTGGTTCCGCCCCCGTGTGCCCAACGCGACCTTGATCGGCTGGGGGAACGAGGGCGGCGGCCGAGGCAGCAAAATCCGGATGCAATTGCGCAGCCCGCCGCACATCCACATCGACAGCGATTTTTCAGATGTCTTCGGCGAACAGATCGTGACGCTGGGCGAATGGACCCATGTGGTTCACACGTATGATAAGGATGGCGCGAAAGTTTATATCAATGGAAAACTGGATGGGGCGGCGCGCCCCCGGATGGATATCAAACGCCCCGGCCGATTGTGGCTGGGGGGCTGGTATCATCATTATGATTATGTCGGCGATTTGGATGAAGTGCGGATTTCACATGTGTCGCGGTCGAGCGCCTGGGTTAAGGCCCAGTATGAAAACCAAAAGCCCCAACAGACGCTGGTCGGATGGATCGTGCCGCCTGGCGACAGCTTCGCCGTTACGCCATCGTCCGCCACGATTGCCGAGGGGCGCTCGCTCCGCTTTTCCGCCCAAGCCGGCGGCGCGCTGAAAGTCCATTGGACCTTGGTGCGCGGCGGCGACGAGCGGGTGATCGCCACCGACCGTTTAACGTGCGCCGTCGAAGCCGGCCGAGTTGCATCGACCGAGTCGGTTAGTTTAAGGTTCACGGCGGTCTACCCGGACGGCCCCAAGACGGTCTCCGTGCCGATTCGTATCGAGGAGGCGATTCCCGAACCCAAGGTGTCCCTGGAAGCTCCCGCCAACTGGGATGGCCGAACTCCAATCACGATTGTGCCCCGGATCGAAAACCTGGCCGAACTGAAAGCGGCCGAGTCCGCTGGGGCCGTGGGCGCGGCCACGCCGAACTTCAACTGGACGCTCGAGGGCGTCGCCGCGACTCGCTTGGCTGAGGCGAACGGTTCGCTGCGTCTGACTCGGGCGCACCAATCGGGCGCCTTGAAAGTCGCGGTAGCGGCGAGCAACGGTGGCGCTCCGATGCGAACGGCCGCCTCGATCACGGTTCGTGAACCGGTCCGGGACGAGTGGAGCCGGCGGCCCGACCTCGACGGCGAAATGCCGGTTGACGGACAGTTCCTCGCCCGTGAAGACGGGGACGAAGGACGGCTGCGTTGCGCGGGGAAAATCGCCGAGGCTCCGCTGGGGACTCGCGTGGAGTTGCGGGTGTTCGCCGATGGCCAGCCGTATCGAACGATCGCGGGGCCTGTCGCGGCCGATGGCCAATACAAATTGGAAGTCCGAGTCCGTGCCGGATTGGTGAAGTATCGCGTGGAACTGGCGATGCTCGAACCGGTGGCGAAGGGGGATGCGCGGATCATCCACCGAGCGGATGATATCGTGTGCGGTGATGTGTTCCTTATCACCGGGCAATCGAACGCCGAGGCCACCGACGTCGGTCCCGAAGATCCCTCCGATCGCAGCCCATGGATCCGCAGCTTTGGCAGTGCTGGCGGGAGCCCGGCGGCGGCGCGCGACACATCCTGGCGGTTGGCGGTGATCCGCGATCGTCAAGGCGGCCGGGGCCAGATCGGCGCTTGGGGAATGGAAATGGCGCAACAATTGGTCGAACGGCGCCAGATCCCTGTCTGTGTTCTCAATGGCGCCGTCGGCGGTTCCCGGATCGACCAACATCAGCGGCGCGAGGCCGACCCTGTCGATCTCGAATCGATCTATGGTCGTTTGTTGTGGCGGACACGCCAAGCCGGGCTAGCGCACGGCGTTCGCGCGGTGTTTTGGCATCAAGGCGAAAACGACCAAGGGGCGGATGGTCCGAGCGGCGGTTTCGGCTGGGAAACGTACCGCGAGCTGTTCGTAGCGCTCGCCACCGCTTGGAAACAGGATTACCCGAACCTCCAGCGGATGTTCGCGTTTCAAATCTGGCCACGCGCTTGCTCGATGGGACGCAACGGTTCGGACAACCAACTGCGGGAGGTTCAGCGGCGATTGCCCGAGGCGTTTTCGCGTCTGAGCGTCATGTCGACGCTGGGCATCAAGCCGCCTGGCGGGTGCCACTACCCGCTCGCCGGCTACCGGGAACTCGGTCGGCAGATTGCCCCGCTTGTCGAACGCGATCTCTACCAGGTCGCGTTCGCGCGGAGTGTCGCGGCGCCGAATCTGGTGGGCGTCCGTTTCGCGACTCCAGCCCGCGATCAGCTGGTTTTGGAATTCGACCAACCGATGCTTTGGGCAGACACGCTGGCCAAAGAACTGCGGCTGGATGGCCAACCAGGACAGGTGCAAAGTGGCGAAGCGAAAGGCCGCATCGTGACACTCAAGCTGCTAGATCCCGCAAACGCCAAACGGATCAGCTATCTCGACAGCGCGACCTGGAATCCCGACAACCTTCTGGTGGGTGAAAACGGCCTTGCCGCGTTGACCTTCTGGGAGGTTCCAATCGGGCTGCCCGTGCAGGAACGATAGCGAGTGGAAACAGAATCGCCCCGTTACGGCGACAGCCGCAGCGGGGCGAACTGGGGAGAACGAGCAATGACTGCGTTTCTCAACCGAATGTAACGAACCGAGAAGTTACTCGGGCTTAGCTTCGCCTTCCGGCTTGGCATCGGCCGGCTTGGCTTCCGGAGCCGGAGCCGGGGCAGGGGCCGCATCGCCTTCCGGCTTGGCTTCCGGAGCCGGGGCCGGGGCCGGAGCCGCATCACCTTCCGGAGCCGGAGCAGGAGCCGGAGCCGCATCGCCTTCCGGCTTGGTTTCGGTAGCCGGAGCAGCTTCCGGAGCCGGAGCGGCTTCAGCCGGCGGAGCGGTCGGCGCGGCCGCCGGCGGCGTCGTGGCCGAAGGAGCTGGCGCTTCGCCGCCACCGCAGCCGACCATGCCGAACATCATTCCGACAACGAGCAAACCACCAAAAAACTTACGCATCTCTTCATCCCCTTTGGAGCTTCAGCCGTTACCACGGCTCTGATTCGATTCGCGGAGGCCACCCTGCCGGGACGCTCCCAGCCAGGCCTGCGATGCGATAAGAGAGGCGCTGCGGACGCGTTTTATTCCCGAGGAACTTTCAGATTTCGAAAAAAACGGACCGATTGGCCGCGGGAGAGCGATTCGCGGGCCTCACAGCGGCGAGCCCTAGCGGATTTTTTCTCGGACTTCGGGAATAATAACGGCCGACAGTGACTCTTAACTCGGCAAGGTGAAACGCGAACCATGGACTCGACCGCCGACTCACTGCGAATCTCGGCATCGGCCGGCTCAGACCCGGACCCGATCACCGCGACCGTGGGTACCGGTCCCGCCATGATTCCGGTCGCCCTTGCCACAAGTCCACTTTCAGCGCCGTCGACGATCCCCGCCGAGATCCCCTCTGAGATCCCCGCGGAAAGTTCGCCCAACGTCCAGCCCAACGTCCAGCCCAACGATCCGGAGAACCTTGCGACCCACAGTTCGCCAGATGCCCGCTTGTCGGCGGCCGCCTTGGAAGCGTGGTTTACCGCGCATTACGCCGGAGTCTTCCGATACGCGTATCGGTTGAGCGGGCAAAGTGCGACAGCCGAGGACCT
>CAIXSC010000588.1 GCA_903921945.1 uncultured Planctomycetaceae bacterium | reverse complement strand
CCGGCGCATGATGCGGTTTCACTCGGGCATCGATCACAAGCGGACCGCGGCAGCCCCAATGCTTCGCCACCGTCTGCGCTTCCACACCATAAAGGTCGCTCGCCGGATCGCTTCGCGTGAACACCACCCATAGCCAGTTCGATAAATCGCGCGCCACAAACTGGCTGTCGTCGACCACGACAATCAGTGGATAACGCATCCAAGCCGCCACGCCACGAATCCGGTCGCAAAACCACTCGATTTCCACACTGCGGGACGCCGCCAGCGAATCGACGGACGCCGCATCGGCCGACTGCGAGTTTGAAGCCGGCTGAGGCGACTCCTCTCCCGGGGCCGCCGCCTGAGCAGTCTCGCTTCCCAAATTCCAACGCTCGACCGCTCGCGGCCGAAAGCTGGGCGCCGGCTGGCAGGTCGGCCCACGCACCGCCAAGACTCCCGGAAAGCAAACCCGAGGTTGGTCGAATCGATCGATCGCCGGCGGCAACTCTGTGCCGGGCGGCGGCCACTCGCCGGGGAGTTCCCGGATCGCCGGCCCCGCCGCCGCGATCACCACTTTCGATCCGCGATTCAAACCGCTGCCGCTGTAGTCCAGCGTGTCGATCGTGGTACAGGTGTGGAAGTGCAAATCCCTTCGCCAGTCGACTCGCCGGAGCATGTGTTGAAAGAAATCGCCAATCTCGTGGATATCAAGTTCCGGATCGTCGGAACCGTTCGTAATCCACAAATACTTGGCGAGCGACAACTGTCCTTGCCCGAGAATCGCGTTCGCCTGCGTGAGAATCTCTTGGGGACGACGCAAAGTCTGGTAAGGCGTATAACGTTCCGAGCCGATCGCCAGCAGCAGGGGGTGAACACCCGAAGCGTCGACGGCATGCACTGCTTGCACACCCGGAATCACTGTCGGGATGACTGGGCCGGTGATGTCGTGGATCAACGCTCCGAAACTGGTGTCTTCCTGGGGCGGGCGGCCGACCACGGTGAACGGCCAGATCGCGTCGGGTCGATGATAAACCTTATCGATCTTCATCACCGGAAAGTCGTGGGCCAAACTGTAATAACCCAAATGGTCGCCGAACGGTCCCTCGGGCAGCATCCGGTTCGGGTCGACCGTGCCGCTGAGGCAGAAGTCGCTTTCGCCATAAATCGACAAGCGGTCGCTGCGGCAAACCATCGGAATTCGATGACCCGCGAGGGCGCCGGCGAAGGTCAGCTCGGAAAGCCCTTCGGGCAACGGCATCACCGCCGACAGCGTCATTGCCGGCGTTCCGCCCACAAACACGTTGACTCGGAACGGCTCCCCGCGGCGCACCGCCGCCGTGTGATGGATGCCGATGCCTCGATGAAGCTGGTAGTGCAGGCCGATTTCCTGATCGCGGGCGTAATGGCCGCCGGAGAACTGGATGCGGTACATCCCGAGGTTCGATTTCATCAATCCGGGCCGGTCTGGATCCTCGGTGTAGACGAGCGGCAGGGTGACAAACGCCCCGCCGTCGGCCGGCCACGATTGCAGTTGCGGCAGTTCGGATAGCCGCGCTTCCTGGGCCATCACCGGTCCGCGCCGCATGCGACGCGGCAGCATTCGGAGCGCCGCGAACGGCGTTTTCCAGTATCGCCAGGGCCGCCTCAGGGCGCCGGGGGGATCGATTTTCAGTTCCACGAGCCGCCGCACGGTTTCCAGCGTGTCGCGAAACATGTAGCGGGACCGTTCCAGCGTGCCGAACAGATTCGACACCATCGGAAAGCGGCAATTGCGAACATTCGCGTAGTAGACGGCGGGCCCCCCTGATCGATACACGCGGCGGTGGATTTCAGCCGCCTCCAGGTGCGCGTCAACTGGATCGTCGAGCTGCACCAGGTGCCCCGCCTTCCGCAGATCCTCCACGCAGGCCCGCAGATTCCTGTATCCCACCGTCCGTTCCTTTCGAATTGCAACCGACCGGCGTCCGCAAGTCGCCCTCCGTTCCACTATACGGGCCCGGCGAGTGTTCCCGGTCCCTGCTGGCTGCCGAAGCGGTGTCGCGTCGTTACAATTCCGCTCGATGACGGGGTGCCATCCCCGCGATTTCCTGACGCCGCCATGCCCGCGGGCGTAATTCAAAACTGCGGGCCAAAGCGGATTATCCCAGTGTTCCCGAGGCTTCGATGACGCAAATTGTTTCCACGGATGTTCCCGTCACGGATTTGACCGCCGACGCGGTGGTGGTGCCGGTTTATGGCGATCAAGCACTGGCCGGCGCGGCGGCGGCGGTGGACCAGGCTACGGGCGGCGCGATTTCCCGGCTGCGAGCGGCGAAGGAAGTGACCGGCAAACCGTTCGAACTCACGGCATTGCTCGCCCCACCGGGTATCAAGGCCCTGCAGGTGCTGCTCGTGG
>CAIXSC010000587.1 GCA_903921945.1 uncultured Planctomycetaceae bacterium | reverse complement strand
GGACATCATCACGTCGAAGGTCGCCCCGCCCGCGCCCCACACCGTGTGCGGGGCCATCTCTTGGCCGCCGGGGTTGGCGAGGATTTTCACCGCGCCGTCGTATCGCAAGGACTCGGGTTGCACGCGTCCGACCAGCGTTCTCGATAGGCCGCCCGCGGGAAATTCGGCGAAGCGCGCGATGACGATCCCGTTTCCCGCATGGGCCAACAGCGACACTCGCGGATCGACGGCAGTGAACGCGCGGAACATCGGCACGGTGCCGCTTGGCCGGACCGAGGCTTGCGCGACGAGCGGCGTGGCGGCCACCTGCGGGAACTCGGAGAGATCCCGCAGCCATCCCTCCGCCTCATCGCCGCGCCATACGTGCGAAGTCGACACGCCAACGGACCGCCATTCATTCGCCACCTGTTCCAATTGCCACGCGACCTCGGGCTCGGAGCCTTCGTAGCGGACGAGCACAAAACAGGCTGTGGGGGCGGCATTCCATGCGGCGAGTCGCGGCGCTGACAGCCATGCCGGACCCGCCAGCGCCTCGATCGCCACCGGGGCTGTTCGCGACGCGGCGAGCGATTCCAGCAATCGGTCGAGCGTTTCCAGGTCGGCGGCCACGCAGCCCCGCCAGGCAGACGTCTCCGGCAGCGGTCGCAGTCGCAGCGTGGCCTGCGTCAACACGCCTAACGTGCCGAGCGACCCGGTGAGCAATTTGCAGAAGTCATAGCCGGCGACATTCTTCACGACGCGGCCACCGCCTTTGAACGGACGTCCGCGACCATCGACCGCGCTGATGCCGATGACGTAGTCGCGGACGGAACCGTAGCCATAGCGGCGCGGACCATTGGCATTGGTCGCGATGACGCCGCCCACCGTCGCGTTCTCGGCCCGAGGCACGTCGATGGGCCACTGCTGTCCTTCGCGTGCCAAGACCCGCGACAGTTCGGCGACCCGCATACCGGCTTCGACGGTCACCGTCATGTCGCGGGCCGGGTAGTCGACCAACGCCTGCAAGCCGGCCAACGACAACGCCGCTCCGGGACGCTTCGGCGGCAAGCCGTAGTCGAGCGACGTGGCGCCGCCAACCGGATACAACGGCGTTTCGTTGTCGTGGCAGCGCCGCACGGCGTCCGCCAACTGGGCTTGGCTTGCTGGCGTGATGGTTTGCGTGACGGGCAGCGGATCAAAGTTGGCAGCCACAATTTGCTCGGCGAAAGTAACGGGGCGCGGAACGGGAACAGGCGAGCTGAACGGCGCCGCCGCGATCACAACGCGGCGCGGCGTTTCGGCGCCTTCGACTCGACGCCGCAGCCCGCGGCGGTCGGCAACATCTTGTCGGGACTCAACTGGTTGTCCGGATTGAACGCGGCACGGAGCGCGGCCATCGCCTCCAGGTCGTCGTCGGTGAACATCTTTCGCATGAAGGCGATTTTCTCCACGCCGATCCCATGTTCGCCCGTCACGCTGCCGCCGAGCCGCAGGCACTGGTCCAGGATTTCGCCGCTGGCTTCGAGCACTCGGCGGGTCTGGTCGGCGTCGCGTTCGTCGAACAGCAGGATCGGATGAATGTTGCCATCGCCGGCATGGAAGACGTTGACGATCCGCAGTCCGTAGCGTTCGCCGATCGCGGTGATTTGGCGGAGGATCTCCGGCAGTTGCGTGCGCGGCACCACGCCGTCCTGCGTGCAGTAGCTTGGGCTTAGCCGGCCAATGGCGCCGAACGCCTGCTTCCGGCATTTCCACAGCTTGAGCCGCTCTTGCGAATCTTTCGCCAACCGAACCTCGCGGGCGCCGCTCTCCAAGCAGAGCGCGGTGATGCGGTCGCGTTGGGGATCGAGCCCCGCTTCCAGTCCGTCGACTTCGATGAGCAGGATCGCTTTGGCATCCAGCGGAAAACCGAAATGGAACGCCGCTTCAATCGCTTCGAGAATCCCTTGATCCATCATTTCCAACGCGGCCGGCACAATCCCGTCGCCGATGATCCGGCTGATCGCCTGCGTGGCATCGTCGACCGAATCGAAGACGCCCAGCATCGTGCGGTAGCCTTGTGGATTGCGAGTCAACCGCACCCATACCTGGGTGACGATCGCCAGCGTGCCTTCGCTTCCGACAATCGCGCCGACCAGATCGAGCCCCGGCGACTCTTCCACCGGACCGCCAAACCGGACAATACGCCCATCCGCCAACACCGCTTCGACGCCGATCACATGATTCACCGTGACGCCGTACTTCAGCGTGTGTGGACCGCCCGAATTCGTCGCGACATTGCCGCCAATCGTGCAGGCGCCCTGGCTCGAAGGGTCCGGCGCGTAGTGAAAACCGGCTTCCTTGAGCGCGTTGGTCAGCCAGACATTCACCACGCCTGCCTGCACCACCGCGTAGCGGTCTCGTAAATTGATCTCGACGATTTCCCGCATCCGCGTCAAAACAATCATCACACCGCCGCCAACCGGCAAGCAACCGCCGGCCAAGCTGGTGCCCGCTCCGCGAGGCAAAAACGGCACGCCCGCTTCCCGGCATGCCCGCACAATCGCCGCGACCTGTTCGGTGGTCCGCGGAAAAACGACCGCGTCCGGACAGTTCTTTTCGATCACGAAACCATCGCACTCGTAGACCAAAAGCTCGGACTGGTTCGACAAGACGCCATCCGCCCCGACAATCTCCCGCAGGCGCCCCACGAGCCGCGCGTCGACCGCCTTGCCGCTCGACGCGCGCTGATTGGCCGCTAGCTGACTGCCCGCTTTCGCGTTGACCGTGGTCGCCATTTCCGTACCTATCTAGCTGAGTTGCCGAACGATTGCCGCACGGTGGACGCGGGAATTGAAAAACGCGATGCGAGCCGATTCACGATCCGCTTACGATCCGCCTACGATCCAAAGCAGTATAGCGCCGATGCCGTCCGCAGGTAGACGCGTCCGTCCAACAGCGCCGGAGTCGCGTACACCGACTCGCCAAAGTCGGCCGTATGCAGCGTTTTCCACTCGGCTTCGGCGGAGATGACCGTCAATTGTCCTTCCTGGTTGAGGAAGTAGATTTTGCCGTCACCGGCGACGGGCGACGCGTAATAGTTGTCGGTCTTGGGCAGCCGTCCGGTCTTGGACGCCTTGCCGGTCTTCGCATCAAGGCACGAGACGATGCCGCCATCTTTCACGGTGAACACCAGTCCTTGATACGCCAACGGCGAGGCGCAGAACGGGACGAACCGGTCGTGCTCCCAGGCGACATGCGTCGAGGTCGCGTCGCCGTTCGGTCCCGGATTGATTGCCAGCACGACGTTGCGGCCTCGTTCGAACAGGTCGCGGAAATAGTCGTACTCGGCTTGATCGAGCCGATCGTTGTTGTCGCGGTCGACCTGCCCGAACCGCTGCTTGATCGGCCCGTCGGCGAACTCGCTTTCCTCCAGCGTTCCATTCTTATTCGCGTCCAGCTTGCCGATCACCTCGCCGAACGGGGCCACGCGGATCGGGGCGTCTTTGTCGCCGCCAGCCGCCCAGCCGGCGACGTACAGCCGATTGTCCTCGCCGAGCGCGGGCGTCATGCAGACCGTTCGCGAGATGCCTCGCACCGTCCAGGCCTCTTGGCCGTCGTCGAGGTTGTAACCGACCACGCGGAGCGTCGCGGCGACGACGATCTGCCGGCGGCCCTGATTGTTCCAAATCACCGGGGTGCAAAAGTTTCGGGGAAACTCGCCGCGGTCCGTTCGCCACACAGTCTTGCCGGTGCGTTTGTCGACAGCCATCAAGAACGAGCCCGTATCGTGATCCTGGCAGAGGATGACGTGGTCGCCTTCGATGATCGGCGAACTGGCGGCGCCGAAATCGTTGTTGAACGGCCCCATCGACAGCTTCCACAGCAACTTGCCATCCCGATCATGGCAAAACAGCCCGCTCGACCCAAAAAAGCTGACGACCCGTTCGCCGTCCGTCGCGGGACTGCTCTGGGCATGGCTGCCGATTTGATGGATCGATTCGAGCTTCCCGTGCGGCACTTCGACTTCCCACAGCGACTTGCCGGTCGCTCGATCCAGGGCGAGCACCACCAGCTGTTCGCCTCGGACGCCCGTCAGGAAGATCCGGTCCGCGGAAATCGCGGGCGACGAATGGCCGGGTGGAAGCGGCGTCTTCCAGGCCGCTTTGGTATCGGGTCCAATCGCCGCAGGCAAAGGCTGCGTGCCCACCGCTCGTCCCGTGCTGTTCACGCCGCGAAACAGCGGCCATTCGCCGGCCGCCGCGGTGGCGGATAAGAGGCTCAAGCCGGCCCAAGGCGAGTTCACCACCAGAGCGGCCAACACGGCGGCCATCAAGGCGGCGGTGAACAGCGTCCTCACGGGACGCACGAATGCATGGTCCATGGTTTCATTCCTCATCGCCGCAGTGGTTGGTTGGAATCGCGAGAACTGTCGGTTGAGCAAGCCGGCGGACGGCTCGCGGCTCGGACGGAACGACCGAAACGGCTAGTTTAGCCACTCAGCTGGTTCCCGGGGCAGATGATGCAAGGGGTGCGGCGAAAGCTGGCGAAAGCTGGGGGAAGGTTGGGCGAAGGTTGGGCGAAGGAAGGGGGGAGTTGGGGGAAAGCGGGGCGAAGACTTGCCGTGGGGGCGGGCGGGCGGATAATCGAGCGGTGTGGCAGCACCGGTTGGACGAGCGCGTTCCGGACGAGCGCGTTCCGGACAATCGTGTTCTGGACGAGCGCGTTCCGGACGAGCGCGTTCCGGACGAGCGCGTTCTGGAAGAGCGCGTTCTGGAAGAGCGTGTTCTGGGCGAGCGAGAGGTTGTTGCGCTGGAGGTCGTCGAGCACGCTACGGGGTGTCGTGTTTGGGGCTTGAGGGAATTCCGGGGCCGAGTGGATATATGGTGGAGAACGACGCGGCCGCGAGCGACACGGACGATTTTGCTCAGTGCGCCACGTATTTAAAGGCGTTGGCCGATCCGATTCGCTTGCGGTTGGTGCGCGCGTTGCAGCATGGTCCGATGACGGTTTCGGATTTGGCCGAACTGTTGGAGACGGAGCTCGCGAACATCTCGCATCATCTGCGGGTGCTGTTTCATGCCGATCTAGTGACGATCCGTAAGGACGGGAAGTTCAGTTACTACGAGTTGAACCGCGAGTTCATCGCTAATCAGGCGGTCGCCAAGACGCTCCATTTGGGGTGCTGCAAGATCGATCTTCGCGCGTAGCGGATCCGGCCTAGGTTTTCGGCGCGGGGCCGTGTTAGAATCGGAGGCTCCCGGAGGAATTGCCTACGGCGCCGCTCCTCGGCGCCAAGCCTATGTCAGGTCGTGACTGTCTCGATCGTTTAGCACAAGCCTCGCCCGCCGTGTTGCCGTCGCTGTTGCTCTGCGACTTCGGCAACCTGGAACGTGAAGTCGAGCGGCTCGAAGAAGCCGGCGCTGCCGCCTTCCATCTGGATGTGATGGACGGGCAGTTCGTTCCCAATTTGACGTACGGCATGCCGATTGTCGCCGCGTTGCGACGGCTGACTCGCTTGCCGCTAGACGTCCATCTGATGATTGAACGTCCCGAGCGTTACTTGCGGGAGTTCCGCGACTCCGGGGCGGATTTGTTGACGATTCACGTCGAGGCGACGGCGGAGCCGGCGGCCGTGCTGCGGTCGATTCGGGACATGGGGTTGGGGGCTGGTCTGGCCGTGAACCCGGGAACGCCGCTGGACGGAGTGGAACGGTGCTTGGAGTTCTGTGATTTGGCGCTGGTGATGAGCGTTCCGGCCGGTTTTGGCGGCCAACCGTTCGATCGCGCGGCGCTCGAGCGGGTGCGTCGCCTGCGGCAGTTGGCCGGCGACCGGTTGTTGTTGGAGATGGATGGCGGCATCAACGACGCGACGATCGGCGATTGCGCGGCTGCCGGAGCTCAGTTGTTGGTGGTTGGTTCGGGTATTTTCCGGGCGAGCGATTACGGCGAGGCGTTACGGCGTCTCACATCGCTGGCAAGCTCGGGTAAGCGATAGGCAAGGTGTATGGCGAGTATTGTGTTGATTCGTCCTGGAGCGACGGATTTCGACGACCAGGGACGGATTAAGGGCACGCTGGGGATTCCACTGAACGAACGCGGGGCGGGCCAAGTCGCGCAGATGATTCGCGATCTTTCCCGGCAAGGGATTGTCGCCGTGTATTCGTCGCCTTGCCAATGTGCCGAACAGTCGGCCGCCGCGATCGCCGCTGGCCTGTCGTTGCGGTGGAAAACGGTCGACAAGTTGGCGAATGTCGATCATGGCTTGTGGCATGGGAAACGCGTGGAAGAAGTCCGGCAGTGCCAGCCGAAGGTGTACCGGCAGATGCAGGAGCATCCCGAAACGGTCTGTCCGCCATCGGGCGAGCCATTCGCGGACGCGCAGCAGCGGGTCTTGGCGGCGGTGGACAAATTGCGGCGCAAGCACGGGGCGGAGACGATCGCGTTGGTGCTGCCCGAGCCGATTTATTCGGTCGTCCGCAGCGACCTGCTGGGCGTGGAACTAGGCGATGTGTGGAAGGCCGAATGCGAATGTGGCGGCTGGGAAGCGATCCAGTTCGAAGCGGCACGCGCGTTGGTTCGCGGCTAGCGACCAGCCACCAATCGATCCGAAGGCCCCGATCGCCATGCGTGGCGGTCTATCTAAGGCGTGAAGGCGGCCCGAACAGGCCCATTCTGTCGTCGGGCGAGGGCCTGATGGAACCCGTCAGTGGCCAATCCGTGGTTCATCAGGAAAATACTGTACAAATGT
>CAIXSC010000586.1 GCA_903921945.1 uncultured Planctomycetaceae bacterium | reverse complement strand
TTGAGCAGCCACATCCCGCGCTTGATCGGATGCCCTTCAACGCCGTCGGAAGTCCCCGCCAGAATGCCCGCATGGGTTAACACGCCGCCGCGATGGTGTTCGGGAGACAGCGCGACCCGGCGGAACTCGGGGCCGCGAACGCCCGCGATTCCGTAATGCTTGGCGAGCGTTTCGTTGAGGAACGTATCTTGCGATTCAATCAGTTGGAAAAGACTGCGGTTCTCCCGCAGGAGTGAGGCGACAAAGTGCAGCGTTTCCTGCCGCATGGAGGCCGCAAGTTCGTCGTCGAATCCCGGGTAGCGGTCCCGCTGGATCGCGATCCGTTGCAACCTGTCAAGTTCCAGCCATTGCTCGGTGAATTGCTCGATGAATTGCCACGAGCGCGGATCTGCGAGCATCCGCTGGGCTTGTTCGGCCAAGATCGCGGGGTTGCGTAGCTGGCCGGACTGGGCGAGCGCGGTGAGACGCTCGTCGGGCATGGTGCTCCAGAGGAAATACGACAGCCGCGCGGCTAGTTGAAAGTCGTCCACTCGCTCCGGTGGACTGTCGGCTGAACTGGCCCGGGCCCGCGGCGCGGGTAGCGCGAGGAATTGCGGCGAGGCCAGCACGACGGCCAGTGTTTCCCGCACGCTTGCTTCGAAGCTGGCCGCGTCACGGCGTGACGCCTGCCACAAAGTAAGCAGGCGATCTAGCTCGTTGGGCGTCAATGGCCGTCGAAACGCGCGGGTCGCGAACCGCTCGATCACTTGGCGGGCCTGAAGCGCTTCGTCGATCGCGGCGTCGCTGGTCGAAACGATCGCCCGATGGGATGGCGGAGGCCACTGCTCAAGGAACGGCGTTTCTAGTTCGATCCAGTCGATAAGCAGCCGAGGTGGACGCGGACTGTCGTTGTCGGGGCGGGCCGAGTTCCAGGCGGCAAGCACGGTCGCGTTTCTGTCAGCGGACGGCCCGGTGTTCGGCGCGGGCATGTTTTCCATCCGCACTCGGAACTCGTGAACACGAAACTCGTCGTGATCGATGACGACCGGTTGGCCGACGATCTTCAACTCGACGCCGTGGAAGTTGGTCGAACCGACGGCGAGCGTCAACCGTGGCGGACGCGCCGGATCGCCACCACCGTCGGCTTCGGCGACCCGCGCCGCCCGCACCCGGATTCTCGCTTCCCCGGCGCGGAACGCTTGATGGAAACCGACGGCGAAACAGTGTTGCGGCAATTTGACGGCCGCTTCCGAATACCGCTGGATGGCGGCGGGTGGCAGCATCCGGTCCGGGTCAATCTCGGGTGGCGGCGGCGGCATGGGAGCGGGCGTCGGTGAAGGCATGGGGGAGACCGCAGTCGCAGCAGCGGCTTTTTTGTCCTCCTTGTCCTCCTTGCCGTCCTTGCCAACAGCAGCTTGTTTGTCGGCTTTCTTCCCATCGCCATTCTTCGCTGCCGCCTCTTTCGCAGCCGCCTCCTTTGCCGCCGCCTCTTTTGCTGCCGCCGCCTTGGTAGCCGCCTCTTTCGCTGCTGCCTCCTTGGCTGCCGCCTCCTTGGCTGCCGCCTCCTTGGCCGCCGCTTCTTTTGCTGCCGCCTCCTTGGCCGCCGCTTCTTTTTTCTTATCGCGGTTTACGGGCGACATGTTCCAGATACGGAACGCGGGGCCCTGCCGATCGGGTTTCGTGAAGTAGGCGAACGACTCGGACGGTTGCCCCTCGGGACGGTCCAGGACCGTGACCTCGACGGCGCCCTGTTTTTCAGACGGGCTGAGTCGGTAGCGGTGGGCGGTGGGCGGTGGCCCTTCGACGATTACGCGTTCGAGCGACTCTTCGGCGATCTGGAAGTACAGTTCGAACTGCAGCGGCGACATGCGGAGCATCTCGCCATCATTGCGGAAGCCGCTCTTCGCGCGGCCGTCCTCGGGCAGGCGGCTGGCGAAGTCGAGCGGCAACCCGAGCAGATCTTGCATGGTGCGCTCGTATTCGATCCGTGTGAGTCGGCGGAAGTGAGTGGCCGGATTGCGGGCCAATTCCGCCCGTTTCATCTCCCGCAGCAGCCAGTTCGTCAACCGCTCGCGTTCGAGGTCGGGAAGCGGCGTCGCTTTGTCGGGCGGCATGTCACCCAGGTTGAGCCGGTCGAGCACTTCGCGCCAGCGATCGCGGTCGGAACCGTTGGTCAAATCGGGATTCAAGCGATCTAGCCGCAGTTCGCCCTCGGCCTTCTCGGCTCCATGGCACGCTGCGCAGTACTGCCGAAATAGCGGCGCCACCTGCTCGAACGTCTCAACTGCCGACCCGGCGCTCGACGCATTCGCGGCCGAAAGGGCCGAAGTGGGAGGCGGGGCGTTCGGAGCGGTGGTTTGTCCAGGCAACTTTTCCGGCACGACGAACAAGAGCGGGATGACAATCGCGAGGACCGCCCTGGGATACGGATTGAGCCACGCGAACGCGGACGGCGCGACGGATCCACAGTCACGAACGGCGGCCCGCGGCCAAGGCGGCGGGAAAGTGGCATAGGGCGAACGCACGGCGGGGACCCTTACACGGGTTGCGAAGGCGGGAACTGGAATTCTAAGGACCAGCGGGGGAGGCAAGCAACCGTTGTCCACCACGGTAAGCTTCGGAAGCCAGCGCGCCGCTTGATGACTCATCTTCGGCGTGGTTGCCAATTTGTGATGGCGATCTCGATCGCGAACCGCACGGTCAGCGGTCCCAAGAGGCCAACAGCTCAAGACCTGCGAAACATGCTGCGCCGATCCACAGCTTGGCTTGATCCCGCCAGGTGATCTTCCAAACACAGGAGATCACCAGAAAACTTCCGCACCAAAGATAGTAGCCGAATCGCAGCCCGTTCGCTTCTTGAAGCGAGAGTGACAAGGACACACCGAGTCCCGCCAACACGATCCAGCGGAAATGGGACCATCGGTGCTGGCGCCACCGCAGCCACAGCAGCGGCGCCAAGAGGGCGGTCACGTTGGCGGCATTGATCGCCGAGTACAAAATGGCGCCGTTGATGGCGGGCCATGGCTGCTTCATGAACTGGCCCAACGCTTCGACGCGTTGATCGTGATCCACAGCGACTTTTAGCATGAATTCGCCCTGGGACACTGCGAGTCCCGTCGCCGCCTCGAGCCCGTAGATGGGCTTGTTATTGCATCCCTGCGCGGCGGGGCAGCCGAGGGAAACGGCGAATAGAAGCCAGCCAGTCGCCAACCAGCGTGGTCGTGATGTGGGCGACTGCCAACGGGCCAGCCAACCCGCGGAATTAGCGACCAAGACGCCACACGCGACCGCCAGCATCGCCACGCCCGGCCCAAACGCCTTCAGGGTGGCAGCCAACAGCGACATGGC
Source organism: uncultured Planctomycetaceae bacterium (assembly GCA_903921945.1). Lineage (GTDB taxonomy): Bacteria > Planctomycetota > Planctomycetia > Pirellulales > Pirellulaceae > CAIXSC01. The sequence continues at coordinate 1,588 of CAIXSC010000586.1, read as the reverse complement.
GAGGGTCGCCATGATCAAAGCGCGGATACTGAATTGCCAGCGTGGCGAAGTTGACGACGCTGCAGGACTGTCACGCAGGGAAAGGTCGGTTGGCTCAGCCGACGATTCCCCTCCCATCGCCAAGGGCGGGGCGGCCGCCGACGCCGGTCGGGCAGAGCCACTTGCCGCTTGCAGATCGTTGGATGGATGGTGGTTTCTCACCACTGGGCGCCTTGGGAGGATGTTTCGAAACGCGCTGAAGTTTACTCCGGGAACGCGGCCATAGAACCACCGGGCCCGAACGGGTTGTGATTGCAAACAAGAATGTCAACCGTGGAATCAATCCGAGACACTTCTCGACATCACCTTCCCATCGAAGATTCGCGTCCTCCCAGCTAGCTGGAAATCTTTGAGGTCGCAAAGAAAGAATGCCTATTCCCTGAGGGAAACGCGAGTTTTTGGGGAATTCGAAGTGGAAGTTTCTGTCCTCGAGCTAGTTGGGCAATCCGTTCGATACCGTCGGACCGCGTCGCGATGTCCCATTCTCGCGGAATTCAAGCCAGCGAAGCACCAGTCCCATGCTTTTCCGCGCCACCCTGGTGGTGGTGGCGACGCAGGAAGTGGCGGACATCCAGGTCTTCCTATTCACCACGCGTGTTTCCGTGGCGATATGGACAGGCAGCCTGGCAGCCTTATTGGCTGGCTCGTGGCGTTGGCGTCATTCGTGTCTGCTCCGGAGTCTGGGTGGGGCTCGCTCGGACATGGCGAGCTGGATAAACTTCCGGCCTTGTCGCACAGCGGCCTTCCAACGCATTCAACCGGACTTTGTCCGTGGATCGCTGCGGACTTCGGGCCGCCGGATGAGTTGGTCGCGGATTCTCCGCGGCTCGGTTGTCGCGCGTAGGTCTTTTTTGCCGAAGTGAGGACGGAAATGCGTTTTCGAGTTTCACGGATAGGCGGTTTGTTGTGCGTCATGCTGGCGTCGGTCGCCTTGGTGGGCACGCTGCGAGTCGCAAGGGCTGCGGAGCGGGACGCGGGCGCCAAGCCGAACATGGTGGTCTTCTACTCCGACGATCAGGGGTGGGGCGAAACTGGCGCGTACGGGAACAAGGAAATCCCGACGCCGCACATCGATTCGCTCGCCAAGCACGGCGTGCGATTCACGCAGGGCTACGTCGCCGCGACGTACTGCAGTCCGTCCCGAGCTGGCTTGATGACGGGCCGGTATCCCACTCGATTCGGACATGAAAACAACGCGGTCGCCAATCGCACCGGCTTGCGGCTCGATCAAGTCACCTTGGCCAATCGACTCAAAGACCTAGGCTACGCGACCTGCTGTGTGGGCAAGTGGCATCTCGGGATGAGCGCCGAGTACCGACCGACGAAGCGGGGCTTTGACGAGTTCTTCGGGACGCTCGCGAACACGCCGTTCTTCCACCCGACCAACTTCATCGATTCGAGGCTTTCCAACGAGGTGCGTCAGATTGCCGACGCCGACTTCTACACCACCGACGCCTACGCCGAGCGGGCCGCGACCTGGATCAAGGAGCATGCGGCCGGACCGTGGTTCCTCTACCTCCCCTTCAACGCGCAGCACGCGCCGCTGCAG
>CAIXSC010000585.1 GCA_903921945.1 uncultured Planctomycetaceae bacterium | reverse complement strand
TGTTGGTCCATCCGGGATTCGTGTGGTTCCCGCCGAAGATTCGTGCCTCGCCGAACTTCCGAGCCACGGCGCAAGCCGCACCCTGCGACTCCTGCGATGGCGACCCACAGGAAACCCAGAAGGACCTCTTTGTTTGCCGTCACGGGCGATCAGGCTAACAATCGGCCTTCGATCAGGCGGCTCGGGACGACGGAGACAAGTTGGCCGCGGCGATGACACGGGTCGGTCAATTGCACCGGGACGTACCGACAGGCGGTGCCCAGGACCAACTGCGGGCGGTCGGGATGCGGCGCTTCGACCAGGACTTGCAGCGGTCCGCCCGCCAAACTGGCGTAGTAGCGATCCCGCAGCCGCGTCTCCAGTTCCGCGAGCCGATCCATTCGCTCATTTTTGACGGGCGCGGGGACTTGATCGGGCATGGTCGCGGCGGGCGTTCCCGCGCGTCCGCTGAACGGAAAGATATGGATCTTCGAGAATCCCACTTCTTCCGCGACACGGCACGTCGCCGCGAAATCATCGTCGCTCTCCCCCGGAAAACCGACGATGATGTCGGTCGTGAATGCGGGGCGGTCGAGCGTTTCGCGGACCAAGCGGCAGCGTTCCACGAAGTGGCGAACGCTCCACCGGCGTTTCATTCGCCGCAGCACAGCGTCCGAACCGCTTTGCAAGCAGACGTGCAGGTGCGGGCAGACTTTATCGGCATGTTCGGCCATCGTCGCGATCAGTTCGCGAGTCACCTCCGTGGCTTCGATGCTGGAGAGCCGAATACGGAACTCGCCGGGCAAGCGGGCGATGCGATCGACCAGATGCGAGAGACGCAGCCATTCCGACTTGGGCTTGTTCCAGTTTCCATCCACACCGTAATGCCCAAGATGGATGCCGGTGAGGATGATTTCCCGGAATCCGTTGTCAACCAGGCGGCGGACCTCGTCGAGGATGTGTTCAAGCGGACGGCTGGACATGTGCGGGCGAACATAGGGAATGATGCAGTAACTGCACCGCAGCAAGCACCCGTCCTGCACCTTTACGTACGCCCGGTGGCGGTTGGGAAGGCCGCTGATGCCAGTGGGCATGTCGCGGACGCCGAAGCGGCCGAGCCAATCCGGCAGTTCGCGTTTATCCGTGACCACGTCGGAGACGCCCGGCAGGCTCGCGACTTCCTCAGGCGCCCGCGTCGCGTAACAGCCCATCACCACGAGCCGGGCGCCCGGATTGTCCCGTGCCAGACGGCGAATCGTTTGGCGGCTCTTGGCGTCCCCTTCGTGCGTGACCGTGCAGGTGTTCACCACGCACAGGTCGGCCGTATCGCCATCGGCGACATCTTCGAATCCGATTCCGCGCAACGCCTCGCGAACCAGTTCGGTTTCGTACTGGTTGACTTTGCAGCCGAGCGTAACGGTTTTCAGCTTTGCCATGCGGATGGGTTCATTCCGGAGCCGGCTCGATCGACGCCGACATCGACCCTTTGCAGCGGGCGATGGTCTTGTCGCGGCCGTACGCCTTGATTTGATCGCGTTTCAGTTCAGCATGTTCCATCGTCGTGGTCAGGCAAACGGCTTTGCCCGACACGTGTACTTCCATCGCGATCGCCAACCCCTTGGGCGTCGGATGGGCGAACAGTTCCTTCATCATCCGCACGACGTATTCGAACGAATGGTCGTCGTCGTTCCACAGGATCACGTGGTACCGCGGTTGCCGTTTCGGCTTTGGTTTCTTCGGACCGGTCCGCACGACCGGTTCCGCGACCGCTGTTTCGGACTTGTCTTCAAACATATAACGCTCGTGAAGAAAACTTCCGCTACACGAACGGGCTGTGGGGGCCGGGCCCGTTGTGCCGCCGCGCGTCCCGGCCGTAACCCGCCGCGTGTCCCAGCCGTGTCCCAGCCGTGTCCCAGCCGTGTCCCGACCGCGTGTCCCGGCTGCGTCCCGGACGATCCCGACCGCCGCAACATCACGGCGGCGGCCGTTGGCAGGGAGAAGTGACGACGCGGATAGTGTAATATTTCGGCGTCGGCCATGCCATTCGCCCAACCCTGACACTCGTTACCGATCGGAACGCCCCATGGACAACCCTCTGGCGGACATCGAGCAGTACCTGGAAGGCCATCGCGAGGCGTTCGAGGATGATTTGTGCCAACTGCTGTCGATTCCCAGCGTTAGCGCGGATTCGCGGCACCGGCCCGACGTGCGGCGGGCGGCCGAGTGGATGCGGGACGAGTTCGCTCGCATGGGCCTCGAGCCGCGGTTGATCGAAACGGACGGTCAGCCGCTGGTCTACGCCGAAACGCCGGCTGTCCCGGGCGCCCCAACTGTGCTCGTGTATGGCCATTACGACGTCCAGCCCCCCGATCCGCTCGATCAGTGGATCTCGCCGCCGTTCCAGCCCACACGGCGCAACGGCAACATCTACGCGCGGGGCGCTACCGACGACAAAGGGCAAATGTTGACCCACGTGAAGAGCGCCCAGGCATGGCTCGCGGTGCGAGGCCGGCTTCCCGTGCAATTAAAGTTCCTGATCGAAGGCGAGGAGGAAGTCGGCAGCAAGGCCCTGCAGAAGTACCTGGAAACACCGGCCGCCGACCATCTGGCGTGCAACGCCGTCGTGGTGAGCGACACGTCGCAATTCGGCCCCAACCAACCCGCGATCACGTACGGCCTGCGCGGCATTGCCTACTTCGAACTGCATGTGAAAGGCCCGAAGCAAGATCTGCACTCGGGCACTTTTGGCGGTGGCGTCACCAATCCGGCCAATGTCCTCGCGAAACTCCTCGCGGCCCTCACCGATGACCACGGCCGCGTTCAAGTCCCGGGCTTTTACGACGACGTCCGGCCGCTCTCCGCCCAAGAACGCGAATCGCTCGCCAAACTGCCGTTCGATGAACAACAGTTCCAGCGGCAGCTCGGCGTGAACGGCCTGCATGGCGAATCAGGCTACTCGACGCTGGAACGCCGCTGGACGCGGCCGACCTGCGATGTCCATGGCGTATGGGGCGGCTACCAGGGCGAAGGCGGCAAGACGATTTTGCCGGCCCGCGCAGCCGCGAAATTCAGTTGCCGGCTCGTCCCCGACCAAGACCCGGTCAAAATCGCCGCCGCGATTCGCCAATTCCTGGAAGACCGAAAACCGCCCGGTGTGGAAATCGAACTGATCTACATGAGCGGCGCGCCCGGCATCGTCGTGCCGCTCGATAGCCCTTCGATCCAAGCCGCCGCCCGAGCGATCGAACACGGCTTTGGCCGATCGCCATGCTTGATTCGCGAAGGCGGGTCGATTCCGATCGTGATGCAGTTCAGCAAACGGCTCAAAGCCGATGCCTTGCTGCTCGGCTGGGGCCTGGACGACGACAACACCCACAGCCCCAACGAAAAGTTCCACCTGGCCGATTTCCACCGCGGCATCAAAGCCAGCGCGTGGTTGTGGCACGAACTGGCGGCCGGCTAAACCGCGACTACCAACTGCCGTGCAAACCGAGCGTTGGACCGTGGTAGACCATCACACCATCGTTGCGGAACTGCCCCACTCCCGCGTCGATCAACGTGGGGTTCGAAGGTGTGTTGGGGCCCGCCAGGGCAAGCCCATCGACGAAGATCGCTTGATATCCGAATCGCAATGCCAAGTTCGGCCGGAACTGGATGTTGCCGGTCAACATCAGGTCGCCAAGCAGCGCCGTGCGATGGGCTGAATCTTCCGCATCCAGGGTCGCGTTCGCGGTTTGGTTGACCGACGCGAAGTTTTGGCACAACGCCACCTTGCCCTCGAAGTCGACATAGAACAGCCGGTGAAGCAAGAGCCGCGTATCCAGGCCAAGTTGAGCGCCGTACAACTCGTTGTCCGTCGTGACGACTGCCGATTCAGCCGTGGCCGCTCCGCCAGCGGCTGGCAGCCCGGCCAATCCGAGCCGCTCGCTCGTGGAAAAATACCGCGCACCGATCACGAATTGCACATCGAGCGCCCCGGGAGGCATCTCCAGCCATGTGCGGAAATTGGCTTCCGCCGTCGTCATTCGCGACGCGACCTCCGCAGTCACAATCTCTTGCGGGTTGTCGGCGGCGAATCCATTCACAATCGTCGCCAGCGAACCGGTGGGCGCCGCGACCGCCCGGTCGTCGCTCCACGCATAATTGCCTTGATAGACAATCTCAAGCTGATAACAGCCGCGGATCGTCCGTCCGATCACAAACCGGCCACCCGCGTCGTATTCGCTCTTCAGATCGGCCGTTGACAGCGCGGCCGGTCCCGTCGTCGAACCGACCCGGGCCAACACGACTTCGTCCGACGCGTTGGGCGTCAATGCGATCATGTCGACGCCACCGTACCAGGTCGACGGCCGATGCGCGATGAAGCCCGCCCGGCACGAGTGTCCATTGACACCACCACACTGTTGGCATTCACCAAACGGGTCGAATCCCCAAATCAGCGGTGCCGAACAACAGATGCCCTGAACCTTGCCACAGTCGTCGATCACCGTGGGCGTCGGCGCCAGTCCGAGCGTCTGACCGGCCGCTGGCAGCGCCAAGATCGCGGACAACCAAACGGTGGCGACGGCCACCAGCGGAGCGCTCCACGCAGCCGCCCTCAATCGCTCGAAGGCCGCGAAGCGCTGTGGCCGGCGAGCCACGCTGATGGACGCTCCCCGATTCCATCCCCCGCCTCGCGTCTCCGCGGAGCCACGCTGGCTAGCCCGGCTTGAGCGGTCCGAATCGCGCGTCGTCATAGTCGTTTGCCTTGTTTCATTCGCCATAATGGTTGCGATGCCTACAATGCCTACGTTCGATTTCGTCGGCCTCCCATGGATTTATCAGCATTCCGCGCATTGCCGGATCGACCGCTACAACCC
>CAIXSC010000584.1 GCA_903921945.1 uncultured Planctomycetaceae bacterium | reverse complement strand
CGACTTGCGGGGTGGAGCAGGCAACGATCTGTTCCCGGCGAGAAACGACGAGGCGGCGACCGATTCGCTCAACGGCGGAGCGGGGATCGACCGGTTGTTGAACGTTGGCGACGGCGATCTCACGCTCTCGGTTTTCCGCGGGCTTACGAGCAACATTGAATCCGTGGCTGGCGGCGGACGGAAGATCATCGGCACCCATAGCGCAGACATCCTTGACTTCCGCCTCATAGCGAGCGGCACGGCGTTCGTATCGCTCGTGGAGGTCACCTCCATCGAAGTCGGACTCGGCAACGATATCGTGCATGGAACAGGCAACGCCGACACGATCCTGGGCGGGGCGGGCGATGACTCGATCTATGGTTATGCGGGCAACGACTTCCTCCGCGGCGAAGATGGTGTCGATATGCTCGACGGCGGGCTTGGCAACGATACGCTCGAAGGCGGCGACGGCGACGATTCGCTGTACGGCCGCGCAGGAAACGACTTGCTCGTCGGGGCGGCTGGCGCGGATCTCGTCGAAGGCGGCGATGGCGATGACATACTCGATGGCGGCGCTGGCACGGACAATGTCGTGGGCGGTCGCGGCAACGACAACTTAAGGGTCCGCGGGGCCGAGGCGGTCTCGGACACGATGCTCGGCGGAACTGGCTCGGATCGCATCACCAATTACGTCGACAATCCGCTGACACCGCTTGCCGATCTTCAGTTCCAACGTTTTGTCGGCGCCGATCAACGCATCGAATTCATCAACGCGGGCGGGAAATCGATCATCGGCACCGCCGGCGACAATCTGCTCGACTTCCGGCTCATCAAGACCAACGCCCCCTCGTCCACTGTCACGTTCATCACTGTGCTGTCGGTCGATGGCGGCGCGGGCGACGACGAAATCCATGGCACTCGCGGCAATGACACCCTCTTGGGCGGGACAGGGTTGGACCGACTGTTCGGTTACGCCGGTAACGACTTGCTCGATGGTGGCGAGGGCAACGACACCCTCATCGGCCACGAAGGCACCGATACGCTCGTCGGCGGTAACGGCGCGGATACGTTAACGGGCGGCGCGGGGACCGATTCGTTCCAGTTCCAACAGTCCACCCTCGACCTCGCGGAATTGGATTTAGTGCCGGATTACCTCGACGATACGCTCGTATTCATCGGATACGCGCCAGGCCCGTACACATCCTGGACTTTCCCGGCGGGCGACAACATTCTGACCGTGAGCCCTACATCGAAACGTGTGCGTCTGGTCGGTGCGAAAACGAAGCCAGCCGCCAATCGCGTGATCATCCAAAATTGAACGCCGCATCTCGATGCGACACTGGAAACCCGATTGACGCCGTGAACCGGGCTTCGGGCCCCGCCGCGCGATCGTCGAGGCCGATTTGGTCGATTGCATGGTCGCCATGCCGGGGCAGCTTTTCCACAGCGCGCAGATTCCGGTCTGCCTGTGGTTCCTCACCAAATCCAAATCTCCATCACCCGGCGGGAGAGGTGCCAGGGGTGAGCGACGGTCTTAATTCTTGTCAACAACTGATTCAAAAAGACATTTTTGAATTCCTTCATGGATCGTGAGAAAGTGCATCACATGCTCCTTGGGGGCCAGCCCCCAAACCCCCGGGATTTTGGGAGGCATGGGCTCCGGTGTTCAAGGTTCTTGTGCTTGCGAAAGTGGTGTTGTAACGTGGTTATCACTCGACGAAACGGAGTCAGGCTCTGTGGGGACACAACCTGGCAAGGGATAGTCGAGTCGACGGTGCGTCAAGGACGCTGGAGCGTCTCAGGCAGAGCCAGGGGCGCTCCTTTCGTTGCTCCAGAGGACATCGTTCTTGAGCAGCGTGTTGAGGATCGTGAGCAGCTTGCGCATGCAGGCGACCAGGGCCAGCTTCTTAGCTTTGCCTCTGGCGAGCAGGTGCAGGTAATGTGCGCGGATTTTCTCATTGCAGCGGGTGGCAACCAAGGTCGCCATGTAGAGGACTCGGCGCACATGGGCGCGTCCTCCCATCACGAAGCGTTGCCCTTTCCAAGTTCCCGAGTCCCGGTTGATCGGCGCGACGCCGACCAGCTTGGCGATCTCCTCGCGATCGCGGGTCTGCTGCAACCGGTTGGTCTCCTGGTTGATAAGGTCCAGCAGTTGG
>CAIXSC010000583.1 GCA_903921945.1 uncultured Planctomycetaceae bacterium | reverse complement strand
GACGGCGCCTACAAAATCACCGAGAACTTGCCGCCTGGGTCGTACAAGGTCAGTATCGTGCCGCTGGCGGATGTGTCCCGTCCGCCAATGCCCGGCCAAGCTGCCGCGCCGGCCCAGCCATCGCCAGTGCCCGGCAAGTACCAGAGTGACGCCTCGAGCGGCTTGACTGCGGACATCAAGCCCGGTAGCACCGAAGGCTTGGATTTCGCGCTCGAACCGTAGTCCCTGCCGCCCTCGCATTCGGAACCCTTTGTGCCGCGTCGACGAATGGTCATCCTAGGCGCGGTGGTGTTGGCGCTACTCGCGGCTGGCCTGGCCGCGCGCAGTCTGCTCCGTCGTTGGGAATCCGATCTGGACTACGAGGCGGCCACATCGTCGTTGGCGGTGGGGCGGTTCTCCGAGGCGTATCAAATCGGCCTGCGTCTGGCGGAATCTTCCCGCCACCGCGAGGCCGGGTTGCTCATTGCCGGGGAAGCGGCCGCTCGTGAAGGGCGTGCTGCGGAGGCGCTCGCGCTCTATCGTCGGGTGCCATTCAGCGAATCGGGACCGCAGGCGATCGCTCGCCCGTCGACATCGGAATCCCAGCGATTCGCGCGGGCCAGTCTTTTGGCCCAGGGCGAAATCCTGCTCAACCTCGCTCCGTCGCTCGGTGAAGCCGAAGCCGTGTATCGAAGAACGATCGCGATCGATCCCGAGAGCGTTGTGGCTCACGAACGGCTGGCGTTCATTTTGGGACTTCAAGGGCGAGCCCGCGAGGCGGCGGAACATCGCATCGCGCTCCTGCGCTTCGGCCAAGTGGCGCCGATTCAACTCGTCCTCCTAGCACTCGGCGAAACGGCGGACGAAAACCCCGAGACGGTTGCTCGCTTCCTCGACGCGCGTCCCGACGACCCGGCCGCCCAACGAGCCGCCGCGCGGATCGCTTGGCAGCGGGAACGCCAGGACGAAGTGATGCGACACGTCATGAGCTCCTTGCGAGCCGAGCCCGACGTCGCGGTCGCTCAAGCGTGGCTCGGCCGCGCGTTGCTGCGGCGGCAAGATGACGCGGGTTACCGCCAGTGGTTGGATGCCTTGCCGGCAACCGCCGCCGACTCGCCCGAGGTGTGGCTCGTGCAGGCCGAACATGCCGCCGCCAAATCCGATAGTCGCGGCGCCGTTCGTTGTTACGCGGAGGCTGTCCACCGCGATCCAAACTACCTGGCCGCCGTCACCGGCTTGGCTCGCGCGCTGCAAAACGCCAATGACAACGATGCCGCGGAACGCTTTCGCGACCGCGCCAAACGACTCGAACAACTGGCGACCGCCGCCCGCACGCACCAAATCTCCGGCGCGCGTTCCGCGATGCTGCAAGCCGCCGAGCTGGCCGGAGAACTCGGATTGGCCTGGGAATCGTGGGGCTGGTACGACGCGCTCAACAAGTACGAACGCTTCGAAGGGGAACGGAAACAAGCCGCGGAAACGCAGTACGCGCTCGCCCGTAGCGAACCGCTCGCCCGAGTCCTCCCCAGCGGCCGAGTCGCGGACGCTTTCGCTTGGCCCAAGTATCCGCTTCCGGAAGGTCTCGCGCGGCGTTCGCCAACCCGGATGCCCGCCGGCCGCGCGGACAAAGCGGTCGTCGGCACGACCGCCAGCGGCGCCGCAAACGCTTCCGCGAGCGGTGCGGCAAGCCATTCGACCAGCGGTGCGGCAAGCCATTCAACGAGCGATCCCCCAGGCACCGCTTTTCGATTCATCGCGGAGCCACCGGCGGCAGGGATCCAGTTCGCGTACCACAACGGGCATCG
>CAIXSC010000582.1 GCA_903921945.1 uncultured Planctomycetaceae bacterium | reverse complement strand
TAAATAGCCGGATCGGGGATCAGGTTTTCCAGGTTCGAGCCGAACTGCTGGCCGCCGTTGGCGTTCTGCGAGATAACATGTTCGGCGGTGCTGCTATCGAGCCCGGGCAGGACGCTCCGGACCACCGAGTATCCACCGGTCGTGCCGCGTCCGGGCGTGGCCCCGGACTGGCCCGATTTGAGCTGGGCGGCGGCGAGGAACGTCGGGTCGTTCGCCAAGGCGCCGACATCATTGACCAGCGCCTTGGCGCCGTTGATCGCCTCGGAGATCATGATATCCCGCTTGGGCAGGTCGAATTCCATGCTGGCGGCGGGCGAAACCTTGGCGAAGGCCCGGTTGTTCGCCAAGATACTTGTCGTCTCGATCTGTCCGAACTGCACGTTGTAATAACGCTCAGCGCTGGTCTGCCGGACCATGCGGAACGTCGGCAGGTAGAACTGGGTGTTGAAGTCGTCGTCGAGCGCCGTGGTGAGGCGTTTGATGTAGTTGTCGATGTTGGCCGTATGGGCCCGGGTCCCTTCGAGCAGCTCGATGTACTTGTCCTCGACCTCGTCGATCAGCATGTCCAGGAACTTTTTGTGTTCGAGCGGATGCCGGGCGTCTTTGGCCCGCTTTTGAGCGGCTGCGACCCGAGTCTCCAACTCCAAGAGCTTGTCGATCGCGATCTTCATTTCATCGAAACTAGTCCGCAGCGTGACACCCTGAGGGGATTTCGAATCGATCTGGCTGAGAACTTCGCCCCGCAGGCGATGGAGTCGAGCAGCGGCGGCGGAAACGGTGTCGGGGTCCCCCGGCTTAACGCTGCGGATGATGTCGCGATACTCGTCCACAAGCTTCTCGCCGATTTGGCCAATGCGGTCGATAATACGCTTCATCCCCCTTTCAAACTTCTCCATTTCGATGGCGAAGGCGTATGGAGTGAATCCTTTAGCGCCATATATATCCTCGATGTTGTGGAGATGCTGCCTCAAATCGTCGAACCCATAATCCCGGACGCAGCTATACACTTTAAGCTCATCCATAGACTGGCGGCACTCTGACAATAGTGTGTTACATGCATCACTATATTTAACTTCATCGTCTTTGACAATCACGATATGCTTCGCGATTGCCTCGACATTAATTGGCCGACTCATAACCACGCTCGGCAAGTACACCATGAATTGAGCCCGTTGCTTGGGCAAGGTCACCGTCCCAAACGTTGATGGGCTTCGTTCGCCCCCCTTCACGGCGGCGGTGAGCACGAGCCCTTCCAACGCCTTCTTCATCGCCACCACATCTTCCCTGTTCTCCTCAGGACCTTTTGCGACCGTCCTTGCCAAACCTTCGATTTGCGCGGCTAGGGTTCGGAAAACCTCGTGCCGCTGGCGACGTTCCGATTCGGTCTGACGCAACTCATTGAGCGCCTCGCGCTCCAAAACCGCCACCTCTTGGTACTGTTCTTCGAGATTGGTATGGCGTTCCTCGATGATCGCGCGTTCGGCGACCCGCTGGCGGTACTCCATTTCGATGACCAGCCGGCTTTTGAAAATCTGGGCCAGGCGGATGAACTCGCGTTGCAGCGGCGTCATCGTGTCTTGATGGCCGATCTCGGCCCCGTAGAAGCCTCGCAGCGACTCGAACCGCGCGTTGCCCGCCAGGCTGACGAACGCCGGATGATGCCGTTTGAGCAGCGTGTGCTTCTTCGGCGGGCAGACGATCCCCTGCTCCATGTACGATTGCTCGGCGCGGGGCAATTCGGCCTGGCAGAACGCCTCAAACTGGCCGAGGATTTG
>CAIXSC010000581.1 GCA_903921945.1 uncultured Planctomycetaceae bacterium | reverse complement strand
TGACATCCATCGCTTCATTCTCTGATACCTTCGTGCTCTTCGTGTGCTTCGTGGTACACAGATTGTCGCGACCTTCATACGCCCCGGGAGCTTGGTTGTTGAGCGTGGCTCGACCCAAGGCGACGGACGTTCGACATGCTCGCGACGGACAAGATGTCCGTCGTACAAACGGGACGCCGGGATCGACAGCCAGCGATCGCGGCGGCGGATTCGTGACTGATTCGGGCTAGCGGCACCACCGACGCCAGCGCCAGCCGAGGCGTCCGCAAAGACGGCAACCGCAGCTCTCGGACATCGCCGATTCGTCGACCGCGGGCGAGGAAGCAGCGATCAGCTCGGCCAGCGTCGGCGTTGGCTCGCCTTCCCCGCGTTCGACAAACCACACGTTCCGAAAGCGAACAGGATCGCTGTGGTTTTGAAAGAGAATCGGATTTGGCGTCGGTCCTTCGGGTTGCCCGGCGCCGGTCTTCGCGGCGATCGCTCGGTCGTCATGAACGGCCACCCCGTTATGGAACACCGTGATGCGAGCGGGGGCTGTTTTCGCCTTGGTTTCGGGATCGAATCGGGCGGCGGTGAAGACAATGTCGTAGGTCTGCCAAACGAGCGGCGGGAGGCACATGTTCACGTCGGGCGGCGTTTGGCGGTACAAGCTGCCGCATTCGTTGAATTCGCCCGCCAAGCCGAATGAATCGAGGATCTGCACTTCGTACCGCTGTTGGATGTAAACGCCGCTGTTGCCGCGGCCTTGTCCGCGAGCGGCCGGCATGTAGGGTGTGCGGAACTCCAAGTGCATTCGAAAGTCGCTGAACTTGCGTTTGGTCATCGCGCCGACCTCCATCAAGCCGTCCGGCGCGATCTTCAGATTCGCCAACTCGCCCGTGTCCGAACCGTCGAACAGCCGAACCGCGTTGGCCGGCGGCACAAGCCCCAGTGTCGGGCTGCCGCGTTGAACCTTGTCGAGAACCAGTTGATTCCAACCGTCGAGACCGTCGAGTTCCGCGAGCGACGGTTCGACCCGAGCTTTCACGCCCTCGCCTTCGAGCGTCAGCCGGGATTCGCCCGCAGCCAACTCGCCGGCGACGCGGATGCGCTGCGAACCATCCCAGCCGGCGCCGGGCAATCCGCCGCGCAGCACGGCGCCTTCAAACTTCCCGCCGCCAAGCGCTACCACTTGCAGTCCACACGCCAAGTAGCCACCTCGCCCGACGCGGAATTGGCCAGCGTACTCGCCCTGAAACGCGAAGTCGCCATCCGCCGAAGCCGGATCGACGGCGGCCCGCGGCGAGGCTTTGACAGCCGCTGGCTTCGCCGGCTCCTTCGTGGGCTGTTTGGCCGCCCCGTTATCGGCGGACAACAACGACAACAGCGTAGCCAACAAAATCGGATTTACAGGCATAGACGGCTCGCGGAAGTGGGAAACGCGACAAGGGAATCGGCCACAGCAAACAACGCTGCCGCCAAGCATAGTTCCCAGCCAGCCAAAGTCACGCCCCACCGCCCTGGTTCACCGGCAATGGACGATGGCCTGGGAAGTCATTTCTCCTTCGAGCTCTTCTTCTTTT
>CAIXSC010000580.1 GCA_903921945.1 uncultured Planctomycetaceae bacterium | reverse complement strand
GGGAAGCGTAAGTTCCAGCCAGGAGATTCGAGCGAATCGGCTGTTCGTCACTGCGGGCACAGCGCCCGTATTGAATCTCCGCGTGAATTCGGTGGATGTTTCGGTCAATGATCCCGGCAGCGTCGTCATGACCCAGCTGGGCACGGCCGCGCTTGGCGTGCGCGCGAAGATCCGGGACGGCGGCCTGACCATCACGCACGCGCTCGGCGAGGTTTCGCTGGATGACGTCCAGATACTGACCAACAGCGATGCCAACGACATCGTGGTGAACGCCCAGGGTGATATCCGCATCGGGTTCGTCAGCGCGGGCGAGTTCTACGCGTTGGCGGCCGATGTGCCGGTATCGAACCAGGCGGGCGCGAGTGTCGGCGTGCATTCCCAAGGCGATATCACGCTGACGGCTGGCGGACGCGTTTTGGCGGCCATCGACGACGCGGATGTGGATCTGGTCGCCGACCTGTTGACCATCACGGCGCAGACCGGGGTGCGGCCGGTGGACATCGCCGTCAACCAGCTTGATGTGTCGACAGCTGGTGAGTCGATCGAGTTGTCCGATCGGGATAGCGCAAGCGAAACGGCGACTGGCTTGTCGAGCATCACCGCGCTGGCTCCGGCCGGTTCGGTGACGATCACCGCGGTGGGGCCGGTCGTCATCACGAAAATCGAAGCCAATGGGTTGGCGGGTACGGCGAGCGTGACGAGCGTGAACGGGAATGTCTGGATTCCCGCCAGCGCCGGCGCGAACGCGATTGTCGCGTCGAGCGCAATCGATTTGGAAGCCGGACTGACCGTCAGGTCGCACAAGTTCTTCGTCGCGCCCGACCGCGTCGAGTACCGCGGCGACGATCTGGTGTTCAATGACTCGACGGCCGATGGCTCCGCCGGGAACGGCGATGGCTCGGGCATTCCGTCCGCATTGACCGCCAAGGCGGTGATTCTCGAACAGCGGAGCGGCGTGACGATCAAGAGCGTGTCGACGATCGCCGCGGAGCGTCTGGAGCTTTACTCGGACCGCAACGTTTCGTTCCAAGGCTTCACGGCGGTGGACGTGGACGCGTTGGTGATCGAAGCGCGGGGCACATCGACGGTGAACGCGAAGGCCTACGACATCACGACAGGCCAGCTTAAAGACACCGTGCAAGCGACTGGCAACATCCGCCTTGTGGGAGCCCACCTCAACGCGGTCGATTGGGAACTCAGCGGCAAAGCCGCGATTTCCATCGATTTGACGGAGGACTCGACGAGTCAGCAGGTGATTACGGGCCGGATCGGCGGGGTCTCGAGCGGTGCGTTGGCCCAGAGTCTCGATTTCCGGACCGGACGGCCCGTGAAACTGTTCAACGCGTCGATGCTGGCGACCGCCATCAGCCTCGAGGGCGATGAATTGGTGAGCGGCGGCGGTGGACTTGTGACCGCTACGACGCTGAACGCCGAGGCGAGCGGACCGATTTCGCTCCGCACCAATGTCGATGAACTGTCGGCTCATTCCACCTCCGCGGGCGATGTGCGGATTGTCGATACGGGCTCGCTCCGACTCGTGGACGTCGAAGCGAACAATGGCGGTATCTCCGTGACGGCGGTGGGCGATTTGACGGCGACACGCGTGGTTGGCCAAACCGACGCGGCCGGAAACGATATCGAGCTCACGGCGGGCGGCGACCTGTATGTCGACTACGTGGATGCCGGCGCGCGGGCGGGTGTCGACCGGCTCTACAGCCGGGCGGTGCTGAAGGCGGAAGGCGAATTGGCCGAGCCAGCGGACGCGATCGACAATTTCACTCCGACCAACCCCGCGCTACAGGACGGCGTGGTCGTGCTGGATGTCATCGCCAATAGCATCGAGCTCTACCACGACGGGCCGATGGCGACGCCCAAGCTGATCCAGTCGACTCGCGATGTAGGAACCGGCAACGAGTTGGAGATTCTCTACACGACTTCGTCGAATGGAGTTTTGTCCGGACCGGTGCCGGCGGCCGCGATCCCGAGCTTCGTGAACGGCAACTACACGTTGAACTACGCTGGGTGGATGGACGACATCGATCTCACGGTGACCGGCAATTTGACGATCACGAACCTAACGACTTTCCCCGGGCAGTCGATTCGACTGCAAAGCGGTGGAACGATCGACATCCGGGTTCCGCTGAACGTGGCCGACGGCAACGTCGAGTTGCAGGCGACCGGGGCCATCAGTGTGACGTCTCGGATCACCGCCGGCTCGCTCGACCTGCGCGGAGCCAGCGTTTCCGGCCCACTCACGACCACGGTCGGTTCGTTGGCATTCGCGTTGACGGGCAGCGGACAGGGCTTGACGGTCAACGAGTCGGACGGGTTGAACTTGAACGCGGGTTCGCTGGTGAACGGAAACCTCACGGTGTCGGCGGGCGGCGAGCTGACCGTGGATGGCGCCGTTTCGGGCATACG
>CAIXSC010000579.1 GCA_903921945.1 uncultured Planctomycetaceae bacterium | reverse complement strand
GTCTATCAACCTCTGGGGATGGTCGACAGCGCACACAGCGATCGGCCAGGAATCGTCGAGCGGCGGGCGGTCGTGGAAACTCGTAAAGACGGTAACTGGTCGCGAACCTACCAGCCGGGCGACCCGTCCAAATACGCGTTTGCGCGTGCGTCGGGCGGACTGCTGACCACGGCGTCCGACTATGCCCGTTTTCTGCAAATGTTCCTGGATGAGGGACGTGTGGGCTCGAAGCGGTGGATCAGCGCGGCCGCGGTGCGGGCCGCCACCGCGGCCCACACGCGAGCTCTTTTCGCGCCGGACGCTCTGGCCTCGCAAAAATCGTTTTACGGCTATGGATGGCAAGTGTTTCCCGATGGCCGCTACGGACACGGCGGTTCGGACGGCACCTTCGCCTGGGTCGATCCGCGCCGCGAATTGATCGCCATCGCGTTCACGCAAAGTCCGGGCGGCAAGCTGCCGTTCGACGAATTCCAGCGGCTCGTCGGGGAAGCCTGTCCATTGGAAACCGGGATTGCCGCCGGGGTGGTCGGGCATCGCGGATTGCCGCGGGAGCTGCCGGAAAACACCTTGGTCGCGTTCACCGCTTGTCTCGAACGGCGCGTCGGTTTTGAACTGGATGTGCGCCGCAGCGCCGACGGCCATTTGGTTTGCGTCCATGACGAAACGCTCGATCGCACCACGGATGGAACGGGGGCTGTCGTGGCAAAGACGCTTGACGAGCTGCGATCGCTTGACGCTCGTCGCGGCGGACCCGCGGACATGCAACCGCTGCGGTTCCTGGGAGGCGGCACGCCACGCATCCCCACACTGGACGAAGTGTTCGCAAGGATGGCGCGGTACGATGTGGACCGGCCTGTTGTGGCCGTTGATCTCAAGGGCGACGATCCGCGTATTGAAGCTGATCTGATCGCTTTGGCCAAACGCCATGGCGTCATGACGCGAATAGTGGTCATCGGCCGTGCTATCAATTCGAGCGCGGTGCGGCAGCGTTTGCGAGCGGCCGATCCGCAGGCTCCGGCAGCCTGCTTGGCAGAGCGGCCTGAGGATTTCGCGGCGGCCATCGATGATCCCGACTCAAGCTGGGTCTACCTTCGCTTCGTGCCCGAACGAGCGGAGGTGGCCCGCGCGAAGGCGGCAGGCAAACGCGTGTTTGTCGCCGGAGTCAAATTCGCGACGGCGCAGCCGCAGAACTGGCGGCGAGCGGCCGTCCGCGGTGTGGACGCGATCCTCACTGACGACGTGGCCGAACTCGAAGCCCAGCTGCGTGAAGACCGTTTTCGCCTCAGCGAGCGACGCGAATCGCTGTTGCCGTTCACCGAGCCGCCCGCCGAGTTCGCCAACGATTTTGGGACCTACAAGTCGCCTCGCGTCTTCGCGGATGGCCGCGTGGCCGAGTCACCCGAGGACTGGCAAAGACGCCGGCGCGAAATCTTGGACGATTGGCGGAAAATGCTCGGCGGCGATGGCCCCGAGCCGCTGGCGAATCCCGTCATCAAAACGGTGTCGCGGGAATCGCGGGAAGATTTCGAGCAGCAGCGTGTCGAGGTGGAAGTGCTTCCAGGGGGAAGATTCGCGCCCGGTCATTTACTCATTCCCAGCGGACCTGGGCCGTTTCCCGCCGCGGTCGTGCTCTTTTACGAATCGGCGACCAGCGTCGGCTTGGCGGAGCGTGGCCGCGGCACCCATGACTACGGTTTGCAACTTGCGCGACGCGGCTTCGTGACACTCTCGATCGGCACACCCGGGTCGCTCGAATTCCCCGCGGTGAAAACGGGGGAGCTACTCGCCAACGCCGGCGCGGCGCAGGACCGGCAGCCGCTGGCCATCTTGGCCTACGCGGCGGCGAGCTGCCACACGGCGCTGGCCAAGCACCCGGCCGTCGATGCGACGCGGATTGGTGTGATCGGTCTGTCCTATGGCGGCAAATGGTCGATGTTCGCGTCGTGCCTGCATGAGCCATTTGCCTGCGCGGTCTGGTCCGACCCGGGCATCGTGTTCAACGAGCAAAACGGCAATGTGAATTACTGGGAACCGTGGTATCTCGGCTACGAACGCGGGGTAAAACGTCCGGCGGGAATTCCGAATGCCGAACGGCCGCGAACCGGACTTTATCGCCGCCTGCATGAGGCGGGCCGCGACCTGCACGAGCTTCACGCCCTGATGGCCCCGCGACCCGTCCTGGTCTCTGGCGGAACGGAAGACCCGCCGCGAAACTGGCGCGCCTTGAACCGGCTGCGGGAAATCAACAAGGTGCTCGGGACAACAACCCCGCTGTCGGTTGCCATGACCCGCCGCCCAACGCACGTGCCCACCCCGGAGACGTTAGAGCTGGAACTGCGCTTCCTGGAGTATCACCTCAAGTACCGCTAGTGCCGAATCCTTCCGGTGGGATGGCAGCGTGACGGCCGGAACGACGACGCGATTGGGGACGACAGGCGACCGCCGATGGCTAGGCCGGATCGGGGGAGGTGTCGGACGCCTTGGCGACGCGGTTTTCCTGGCAATATTTCAACAATTCCTCGGCCCGTTGATTGAGCTTGTCGAGCTGTTCGAGCAGCTCGTCTTGGCGGGCGTCGAGTTCACGCAGAAGTTCGGTCGGGTCGGCGACGGTCGACATACGAGAGGGTTTTCCACCTGTTGCGAGTCTTCAAACAAAACAGCGCATTCGCGAATTAGGGGCAGGTCGACATACGAGAGGGTTTTCCACCTGTTGCGAGGGTAAAGCTGGGGTTGAATGGCCCCGCTGCCGATACTCTTCGGTCGCCAGATGCGTATCGGTTGATGGTTTTCGTCACTCCGACGGCTGGACAGCTCGACGGGCCGACGTGTACACTACGCAGCCCGTCTGGGTGGAACGCGTCAAAACATCCCCGTGGAGCCAAGTTATGTTCGGGTCGAGGAGGAACGATGGTTAAGTTGGTTGTGCGAGAGAAGGAAACGATTCAGGAGGCCGTCCGCCGATTCCGGAAGCTCGTTGAGCGCAGCGGAATCAAGAAGGAAATGCGTCGCCGCGAATACTACGAAAAGCCCAGCGAAATCAAGCGGCGGGCAAGGTTGCGTGCAGAACGTCGGTCGCGTCGGGTTGTGCCCGCCGGCGGCGTATAGCGTTCGTCTCTCGCCCAGGCAACTTCAAGCCGCGTGCCCGAAGCGAATTCCCGGCAGTTTTGGCTGCTGGAAGGAATCTCAGCTTCCCCTCTTTGCCGCGGCCTCAGGCCATCGTCCGTGCAGCCGCGGTTAGCTAAGAGCTTCCGTGATGACGCGGCCATCAACCAGCGGCTGCGGGCGGCCAGTAGGGTCGTGGATCCGCAGATGGGGATCGATGCCCAGCAGGTGGTACATCGTGGCGAGCAGGTCTTTCGGGCTTAATGGCAGATCGGCCACTTCCGCTGCGTGGCGGTCTGATTTCCCGACGATGCGGCCGCGGGCGGTGCCGCCTCCGGCGATAACCGTGGAGTAGACCTGCGACCAGTGGTCGCGACCGGCTCCGACGGCGCTGTTTAGCTTCGGTGTGCGCCCATGTTCGCTGGTGCAGACAACCAGCGTTTCGTCGAGCAGGCCACGCTGGTCGAGGTCGGCAATGAGCCCCTGCCAGCCATGGTCGAGGCCCGGGCACAGTTCGACCTTCATCCGCGGATAATGGTTCCAGTGCGTGTCCCAGCCCATGCCCGCCAAGCCGAACTCATCCCAGAAGACCGAGACGACTCGGGCCCCCGCTTCGACCAGCCGTCGGGCCGCCAAGCACGATTTTCCAAACAGCGTGGGGCCGTAGGAATCGCGGACGGCGGGATCTTCGCGGCGCAGATCCAGTGCCTCGGCCAGCCGGGGCGACTCGATCAACGACAAGGCCGCCTGTTGGTGGCGTGACAATTGTCGCGTTGCGGCGAACCGCTCGAGCGGTTGCCGAGCGGCGTTGAGTTGTTCCAGCAGCGAACGACGATCGCGGATGCGATCGAGCGTGACTTCGGCGGGCAAAGCGGTGGCGGCGGGCACGACGAAACGGGCGTCGTCCGAACAACCGATGTACGGATCGTTGCCGGTGTACTCCATGTCGCGAAGCGTTTTTCGCAGGCTCTTGGTCGCCTCGCCGACAAAATCGGTGAACAGCGGATCATAGGCGCTACCCAGGAACCCGCCGTACGGGCCGGCCCGCGGGACTTCGCCCACTCTTTTGCTGCTGAAACGGAACGGCAACGCGATATTCGATGGCACGGAGGGAAACGCGGGGCGGCGCTGTTCGTCCACATAGGCCACTGCCGAGCCGAAAAACGGCCAGTGACGCGGGTCGCGCGGGGCGAGTTCCATCGCCACATCGATCGCGGGCGTGCCAGTCAACGCATAGGCGACGCCGTGGATCGGGTAGGGATGCGTGAGCGACCGCAAGACGGTGCAGCGATCCAGCACCTGTGCGAAGCGAGGGAAAAGTTCGCCAACTTGGCACCCCGACAGCTTGGAAGGGATCACGCCGAGCTCGCCCCGGATTTCCCGCGGCGCGTCGGGCTTGGGATCGACCCATTCCAACTGGCTTGGAGCGCCGTAAAGGTGGATCAAGATCACCGATTTGGCGCGACCGAACGAGCTGCCGAGCGAATTCACGGAACCGCTCGGCGAGCCTGCCGGCGACGTGGCGCTGGCGGCGGCCACAGGCGTAACGCCCGCCATCGAATCCCCGGCCGCCGACCGTCGCGAGCGGTCTTGAAGAGCGAGGATCTGATCGAGGGCGAGGCCCGCGAACCCTAATCCGCCGACTCGAAGCGTGTCGCGGCGGGTGAGTCCTTGGCAGACGCGTTTGGGAGAACCGAGGATGCGGAGCATGGCGTGGTTCCTGAGACGCGGCTATTTTTGGCCCGCAGCCGGGATGCCAGCGGTTCGCACCAATTCCAGCTTGAAGTCGTCGACTTGGCAGAAAATCCGCACGTGAATTCGGCCGGCTTGCAACAACTGGTCGGCGGTCCCTTTGAGACCGGCGAGCTGTTCGGACGCCTTGGTGATATTGGACAACTGGGATTCCATCAAGCTCAGTCGCTGCTGGGTTGCTTCGTCGTTCTTGCCGCCTGCTTGCTTTTTACCGAACTCCACCATGGCAAACGTCTGCTGCCGGGCGACCTCCGCCGCCTTTTGCATTTTGCCAAGTCCAGCGGCAGTCAGCTTTTCGGGCTTGGACGTGGTGTTGATCCGCACGTGCGGGTCGAAACCAATTTCCAATTGACGGCGAAAGACGGTGTCGAGCCTTAAGGCGAAAATCTGCGTTTCCTGGCTGGCCCCGAACCAAACGGTGGCTTTGCCTTTGTCCGAATCCATCGGATTTTGGCCTTCGAACTTCAACGGCGGGAACGGCCCATCAAAGACAATATCGACTTTCATCCGGTCGGGATTGGGCGGAAACGGCACATCGAATTTGCCTTTCAGGGTGCCTTTGAGAATCTCCGCCTTGAGCGGTTCCACTTCCAGCGGTTTGCGGAGCGCGACCGTGGCCTGTTTGGGGCCGGCGGCGAGCTGCAACATGCAGTTGATGAGGTGCGGCGAGGCGAGTTGGTTGGGGGCGTCCGCCTCCCAGGCGAACATCAGGTCACTTTCTTTAAGCGAGAGATGGGCGACTTTCACGCCGCCCGATTCGGCCTCGCCTTCACGCAAAAAGATGTCCCAATCGCGTTCCGCGGTCCCCCCATCGGCCGCCTCCATGACGAACCGTGATTTGCCCTTGATCGCGCCGTCACCGCCCAGCAGATGGACAATCAACAGCGACTTTGGCGGCATCACCACCTTGCCCAGCGAAACCGGCTCGGGAACCGGCGCATCCTTCGCCAAGGCGGGCAGTTCGATGAACTCCTTGGGGAAATCCTTGAGCGGATCGCCCATCGGCTTCGGGGTTGGCTTGGGTGGCGGAGGAGGCGGCGGCGCCGTCGGCTTTGGAGTGGCCGCCGGAGTCGCAGGCGAGGAGCCGGGCATCGGCGAGTCAGGTTTGCCGGCCGGCGTCTCGGTCGTCGGAGCCGTGCCGGGCGTGGCAGTTGTGGCGGGCGGCGTGTTGCCGCCACCGAGCAGGATCGAGAGTGGATCCGCCGGTGCGGCAGTGGTGCCACCCGGCGCTGCCGCTGGAGTTCCAGGCTGAGCGCCGGTAGCCGCTGCTGGTGTGGTTCCAGCCGGTACTTCGGCGGGATTGCCGGAAGGAGTGCCGACCACTGGATTGCCGGTCAGTGGATCGACACCCGCCGCGGCGTTCGCGGCCGGGGCGCTGCCATCGGGATTCACCCCCGCCGCCGCGCCGCCTTCCGGCGTTGTTTGCCCGGCTCCACCGGTTCCGGCAGCTCCACCGGTTCCAGCAGCGTTCGTAGCGGCGCCGTTGGCTCCCGCAGCGTTGGCTCCGGTCGAGCCGGGACCGCCGGTCTGTGCGACCTGCGTCGGCTTATCCGAATTGCCGAGCATGATGGCCACCAACGCGACGATCAAGACGATCAGAGTGACGCCCGCGACGCCAGAGCCGCCGACGATCCATACCCACAAGGGGATCTTTCGAGTGGGCTTGGCGGTTTCGGCATCGCCGTTTTCGTCGTCGGCAGTCGCCGTCGCGGCAGCGGCGGATTTGGGTTTGCCCTTGGCAACGGGCTTGCCACCTTTTCCCGCCGGGCGCTTGCCGCCTGTCTTGATCGTGAACGAAAGGGATGTCTCGGTCGCCGATTCGGCGGCGGCACTTTCCGTTTCGGAGGTGCCCGCGAACGACGATGAGGAATCGGAATCTCCCAGGGGATCGAGGCCACTGGAGCCGCTATCGGAACTGGCGCTGACACTGGATGCCGGGGGACTCTTCTTTACCGACTTCGCCGCGGCTCCAGCGGTGGCGGGGCCGGCAGGGGCTTTCGTGCCAGGGCTCGGCTTGACGTCTTTGGCAGCGGCCGGTTTACCCGCTGCTCCGACGACGCCACCGGCGACGCCCGCCGTCCCAGGCTTGGTCGGAGATCCAGTAGCCGTGCCGGCCGCCGGCGCCTTGGGCTTGAGGCTTGCCGCGGTTCCGGCGGAAGACGCGGCGCTGGCCGACCTTCCCGCCGTGGCCGAGGCGCTGGTTCCTTCCGCAGCTGTCGCTGCCGAGCTTGAGGCGGCGGGCCGCGATCCGGCCGCTTTGGCGGCGACAGCGGCTGAAGTGCCGCTGGACGCACTGGTCGCCGGGCTGGGCTTGGCTGCAACGTCAGGCTTGGCTGCCGCGTCAGGCTTGGCTCCGGTGCTGGGCTTCGCGGGCTGGGGTGTCTTGGAGGTGGCAAGCGCGGGCGAAGCGGCGGTGCCGGTCGCGCCCGCAGAGGCGGAAGCTGGATTCGCGGCTGCCGTGCCAGGCACGGATTTGCCGGTCGCGGGCGCGGCGGTGGCCGCTGTCGTTCGGGTAGGCTTGCCGCCAGCGTTGCCCTTCGAAGGCAAGATCTTCACGACCGGGGCCGGCTCGGAAGGTTCCTCTTCGACCGGCATCTCGCTCGGTGGGGCATCCATGGCGTCAGGCTCGATTGCGGCGGCGTCAGCCAATCCCTCGAGTCCCGAACTTTCGGCGTGCGAAGCCAGCCATTCGC
>CAIXSC010000578.1 GCA_903921945.1 uncultured Planctomycetaceae bacterium | reverse complement strand
TGTCGCGGCCGGCCCGAGGACCCTCCTGGCCCTCAAGTTGGTGGCGGATTGTCGCGATTTCCCCCGGACCGTCAAGCTCGCTTTTTGTCGCGATTTCGGCTGTTGTGCGGACTGTTGTGCGGACTGTTGTGCGGACTGTTGTGCGGCCTGTTGTGCGGCCTGTTGTGCGGCCTGTTGTGCGGCTGGCATGGCGGGTCATTCGGACCGTGGATCCATGTCGCTTGTTACGGCCGGTTGGCGGTGATGCCGGTCACGAGTCGGGCGCCGGGTCGGACATCGCCCGAGACCAGTTCGGAGTAGCGGCTATCGCTGAGCCCCGTTTCGACAGGAATCGCGCGCAGCCAGTCGCCTTCGACCACCCAGACGTGGCGTCGCGACCGGCGCTTTCTCGCTGCTGTCCGTTCGGCGGCCGACAGTTGACGGTCGGGCGTGTTGCCATCCAGATCCGCCGCTGCGGATTCGTCGGCTTCCCCGCGCGTCGTTCCGTCGCGCTTCGAGTCCCCGGCTTTTCCCTCGCTCGAATCATCGGCCGTGGAGTCGTCGCGGGCCTTCGCGCCGCTTCGGCCTTCGAGCACCGATCGGTCGTCCGGGTGGACGTAACGAACGTCCGGGTAGAACCGCAGGGCGGCGTTGGGAATCTTGATCGCTTCCGAGCGGCGATCGACTTGAAACGACAAACTGGCCGTCATTCCCGGCAACAACTTCAGTTCGCGGTTGGGCGCGGAGACGATGACGGGATAAGTCACGACGTTTTGCGTGGTGGTTGAACTCAGCCGGATCTCTTCGATCTGGCCTTCGAACAGGTCATCCGGGTAAGCGTCGATGGTGAATTTGACCGGCAGGTTTTCCAATTTCGCGTTGCGGATCAGGCCGATGTCGGCTTCATCCACCGACGCGTGGATATGCATCCGCTCCTTCATTTCCGGAGCGATGACGAACAGCTCGGGAGTCTGGAACTGGGCGGCCAGCGTTTGTCCCCGATCGATCTTGCGGTTGATGATGATGCCATCGACGGGCGACTTGATCTCGGTGTAATCCACCTGGGCCTGGGCGTTCGCGACGCTCGCGTCCGCTTGCTCCACGGACGCTTCGGCGAGCACCAGTTGGGCTTCCAACGCCTGCTTGGCGAAAGTGATTTTGTCCAGTTCGGCTTGCGCGATGAACGCTGGGTCCTCGTCGCGCAGTTTGAACGCGCGTTTTTCGTCGTTGATCGCCTGTTGCAGTTGTGCTTTGGCCCGCACGACTTCGGCTTGCCGTGTCTTCAAATTCGCCGTCTGTTGCCGCAAGGCGGCGTCGTAAATCCGGGGGTCGACGCGGGCCAGCAACTCGTCTTTCTTCACCTCTTGGTTGTATTCGCCGTGAATCTCGACGATCGGGCCGGAGACGAACGAGCCGACAGTGATTTGCAGGGTCGGTTTGACAGTGCCGGTCGAATTGACGACGGCGACCAGTTCGCCCCGTGCGACGTCGGCGAGCCTCCATCGCGGCCGGTTGCGTTCCCGCCAATAGCGGGCCGCGGGACCGTACGCGGCGGCGCCGCCACCGGCCAGCGCGCCGAGTACCAGCAGCACGACAAGTGGTTTGATTAGTTTTCGCATCATCGCCCTGACTCCCTTCCACCGCCGAAAAGACGCTCTACTATGTATCGTTTCCTCCGCGTCGCGAACAGGCGAAACGCATGGCGCTCATCGAATTGACCGGCATTTCGAAGGTGTACGACCTCGGCGAGGTCCAGGTCGAGGCGCTGAAAGACGCGACGCTGACCATCGACCGCGGCGAGTACGTCGCGTTGGTCGGTCCCTCCGGTTCCGGAAAATCGACCCTCATGAACACCCTCGGCTGCCTCGACCGTCCCACGAGCGGCAGCTACCGTCTGGACGGGCACGAGGTGGTCACCATGACGCTTGATCAACGCGCCCGGTTGAGGAACCGCCACATCGGCTTCGTCTTCCAAAACTTCAACCTGCTGCCTCGGACCACGGCGGTGGAAAACGTGGAACTGCCGCTGCTTTACGCCGGCGGAATCCCCGCTCGCGAACGCCGCCGCCGGGCCATCGAAATGCTGCGGCTTGTCGGGCTCGGCGAACGCCTCGATCACCACCCCGGACAACTATCGGGCGGACAACAGCAGCGGGTCGCGATCGCCCGGGCGCTGGTCAACGAACCGTCGATCCTGATGGGGGACGAACCGACCGGCAACCTTGATTCCAAGACCAGCCGCGAAGTCATCGCCTTGTTTCGGCGTCTCAACGAGGAACAGCAGATTACCGTGATCCTCGTGACGCACGACCATCAAGTCGCCCGCCACGCCCGCCGCGCGATCTTGCTCCGCGACGGCCGGATCTTCGCCGACACCACCGACATCAACGCCGCTCTCCAATCGCTCCACCACACCGCCGAAGAGTCGCCCGCTGAGGTGCCGCCCGCCGCGGAGCCATCTGTCGCGGAACCATCTGTCGCGGAACCATCTGTCGCGGAACCATCTGCCGCGGAACCATCTGCGGCGGAGCCACTCGCCGACCCACAAGCCGATTCCCCCGTCGAGCCGCCCGTTTCCTAACGGTTCGCTTTGTAATGATTGATCAGGCCATTGGTGGAGCTGTCGTGCGAGGCGACAGCCGCGTCGCCGGCAAGCTCGGGAAGGATCTTTTGCGCGAGCTGTTTGCCCAATTCCACGCCCCATTGGTCATACGAGTTTACGCCCCAGATCACGCCTTGCACAAAGATCTTGTGTTCATACAAGGCGATTAATAGACCGAGCATGCGCGGAGTGAGCTGGGTGAACAACAGCGAGTTGGTCGGACGGTTGCCGGGGAACACTTTGTGCGGCACGAGCCGCTCGACTTCGTCAGACGGCAGCTTGGCCGCGGAAAGCTCGGCTCGCGCCTCGTCAGCCGTCTTGCCCCGCATGAGCGCTTCGGTTTGGGCAAAGAAGTTCGACAGCAGCAACTCGTGGTGGCCCGCCAGAGCATTATGTGTATGGATTGGCGCCAGGAAGTCGCACGGCACCAGTTTTGTGCCTTGGTGGATCAATTGATAAAAGGCGTGTTGACCATTGGTGCCAGGCTCGCCCCATAGGATCGGTCCCGTGCTCCATTGACACTCGAGTCCATCGCGGGTGACTCGCTTTCCGTTCGACTCCATGTCGCCTTGTTGGAAATAAGCCGGGAACCGGTGCATGTACTGGTCATACGGCAGGATGGCGTGCGAGTCGGCTTGGAAGAAATTGTTGTACCAGACACCCAGCAGCGCTAAGATCACCGGCAGGTTGTCCTCCAGCGGCGCCGAGCGGAAATGGTTGTCCATTGCGTGGGCCCCTTCGAGCAACTCCTCGAAGCGGTCCATTCCAATCGCCAACGCGATCGAAAGCCCGATCGCGGACCACAGCGAGTATCGGCCGCCCACCCAGTCCCAAAACGGAAACATATTAGCCGGATCGATGCCAAACGCTCTCACGGCGGACTCGTTGGTTGACAGAGCGACGAAATGTTTCGCGACGTGCCGCGGATCGGCCGCCGATGCCAAGAACCAAGCCTTGGCGGAGTTGGCG
>CAIXSC010000577.1 GCA_903921945.1 uncultured Planctomycetaceae bacterium | reverse complement strand
CGCTCCAAGCGCGGAGCGATCCATGCCTGGCACCGATGAACGATTATCGGGGCGATCCCAAGGTCCGCAGGCTAAGTCGGGATGAAGAAGACAAACTGCGGGAAGTGGAAACCTTACCCATCGCCGCCTGAAAATGCTTCAGAGCGTTGCCCCCAGGCGATGCCGCTAATCCGGCAAGGCCGCCGCGTCCCCGATGCGCCGAAGGGGCCGCTAGTTGACCATGCGGCAGACTTTGCACGGCATCCATGTCTGATGAACTGACGTGACGGAGGGGGTTCTCCCGCATTGCGCGACGAAAGAAACCAGGAGCCAGGCACACAAACGAAAATCGCTCGATACCAATCGCCTTTGCGGGCGATCGGCATCGAGCGAGCGTATTGGCCTTGCTTGAGTTGCTACCTCCCCGGTGGCTTATGCTTCGTGAGGCATAAGCAAGCGGGAGGCTGGTATCTGGGGGAGCTTGTTGGGAGTTCGCCTCGACCAGCCAGCGGTTAACCGCCGAATTCCGGCCGGCGGCGGCCGAGTTGGGATTGGAGGCGCTGGACGATGCTGCTGTGCATCTGGCTGACGCGGCTTTCGCTCAGATCCAGGGTCGCTCCGATCTCCTTCATCGTCAATTCTTCATAGTAGTAAAGAATGATGATGAGGCGTTCGTTGCGGTTAAGACCTTTGGTGACGAGCCGCATCAGATCCGACTTCTGGACACGGCGGGTCGGATCTTCGCCCTTTTTGTCTTCCAAAATATCGATTTCACGGACGTCCTTATAACTGTCCGTTTCGTACCACTTCTTATTGAGGCTGATCAAATTGACCGCGTTGGCCTCGATGATCATCCGTTCCAGCTCGGGCAGCGGGATCTGCAATTGCTCGGCAAGCTCCTGCTCGGTGGGATGTCGCCCGAGTTTCGCTTCGAGGGTTTTGGTGGCTTCGCCGAGCTTGCTGGCTTTGGAGCGGACGAGTCGCGGCACCCAGTCCATCGTGCGGAGTTCGTCCAGCATGGCGCCGCGGATACGCGGGACGCAATAGGTTTCGAACTTGACGCCGCGGGTCATGTCGAACGCATCGATGGCGTCCATCAGGCCGAACACGCCTGCTGACACCAGATCGTCCAGTTCAACCCCCTCGGGCAACCGCGCCCAGATACGCTCGCCGTTGTATTTGACCAGCGGCAAATACTGTTCGACCAAGCGGTTCCGCAGCTCCTGGTTTCCGGGATCGGCTTTATACTCCCGCCAAACGTTCTCGATGTCCTCGGCAGATGCCAGGGTGGTCGCCATGCGCTCCTCCGTGAGTGCTGCGCCGTCCGTCCTGGACGACGCTCGATAGTCGAATTCGCTCTTTTTGTTCCCGGTCGGCAAACATCAACCAAAGGTCGCAGTTTGACGTCCTAGGGTAAGCCGTAGCGTCTCTTTATCATCGGTTTCTTAACCTTTCGAATTCAGGATTCCCGGGGATTTTGTCCGTCGATGTCAGGCGACGATCGGCCGTCCCCGCCAACTTCCGCTGTTGCTGTCCCCTAATGAGCTACCCGCCGATCCGCTGGGCGTTTCCGCCAGAAGAGCGGCTGCTATTTGGGAGAGCGCCGTGGCGGCGGCACTCTTTGCCGCCCATGCCACGACCGGTTTGCGTTGCTCGGCCGCCGCGGCCACCATGGCATCGACAGGCACGTGTCCCGCAAAACGCAGTTCGCAGCTCAGAAACCGGCGGCAGGCCTGTTCGACGCGGCTATGCGCATCGAGTGCCTCTTCGCGGTTTTGGGTGTGGTTCACTAATAAGCATGGCATGGCGCGAAGTTGACCGTCCTTAAGCCGTTTCAAACCCGCATAGGCGTCCATTACGGCCAAGCTGTCGGGGGTCGTCACCATGACCGCCACGTCGGCCGCCAGCCAAAGTCGTCGCAGCAAGACGCTAGGGCCCTGGCCGACATCGAGCACCGCCCATTCAGCGTGGCGTCCCAGTCCGCTCAGTTGCCGCAGCAGTCGCGCCGCCGCCCGTTCCGAGAATAGATCGTTGACCGTGCCGCTACCGG
>CAIXSC010000576.1 GCA_903921945.1 uncultured Planctomycetaceae bacterium | reverse complement strand
AATCTTGCTCGGCGACCACTTGATTGCTGTTCGGGGCGTTCGCAGCTCCGGCAGTTTTGGTCGTGGACACGCCGGTGGCCGCGATTGGGGTCGAACGCGGTGTCTGGGTGAACAAGCGAGCGAGCGCTACATCGGTCGCGGCAAAGTATTTCTCCATGAGCGCGGGAGAAATCGCGAGCACTTGGATTTGATTCGAGTACCCATGACCTTGGCTTTCATCGACGATGCCAACGGCATCGCCAGCGTCGATGTCGATTCCCAGGAGATCGCGGAGCGAACGGTTGTATTCGGGACGCGACAGCCGGCGGAGCAGTGCAGGTCCTGGATCGAGTTGCTGGGCGTCCGCCGCTTCCACTTCACGATTCAACCACGCGACGAGCCGTGCCCGCTCATCCCTGGTTGGCTGACGCGACGTCTCGGGTGGCATTTCGCCACGTTCGACCGGTCCGATCAATTTGCGCCAAATCGAGATGGACTGACGAGCGACCATGTCATCCGTAACACTCGCGAGATCGATCGGACTGTCCGCATCCGCGGAACCGTGGCATTCCATGCAGTATCGTTCGAGCAGCGGTCGGATGCCGTCGGTGAAGGTCACGACGGCCGGGAGCTGCGCCTCGACGGTCGGAGCTTGTTGCGACGTAGCCGGCCGTGGTTGCTCCATGGCAGTCGTGCTTGGGGACGACGAAGGCGATTTCGGCGATGACGCCGCAGGCGCTTGCGGCGGGGGCGACAAAGGCGCTCGCGGCGGGGACGACAAAGG
The DNA here is from genome assembly GCA_903921945.1 of uncultured Planctomycetaceae bacterium. GTDB lineage: Bacteria > Planctomycetota > Planctomycetia > Pirellulales > Pirellulaceae > CAIXSC01. Next base: position 3,539 of record CAIXSC010000576.1, on the reverse strand, counting down.
CGCTTGCGGCGGGGACGACAAACTCACTTGCGGCGCGTCGCTCGGCAGGCCGGACCGACGACTAATCGCGAATCCGATCGTCAGCGCAAAGCCGATCGCAAATGACATTAAGACAGCGAGTCCACGGCCACCACGCATCGCGTCGCACCTCGAATGAAGGCGAAAGAGCCACCGAGAAATTAGGACATCGCGAGCATCGCCGCAAGAGAAGCGGCCGGAACTCTTCGCGGGAACGCGAACCGCTTACGACCCAGCGGGCCGCATGGTGGCCGGCTACGAGCCGTTCGATGGTCGCTCCGGCTCTGTCCGAGGCGAGGCTACAGCGCGATGACCACGGAAGCGGTCAGCAGGATGGCGCCGGCCAGACGCCAGGCAAGGACGCGGGCCGGAAGGTGGGCTTCGCTGGTGCCGAGTGCGCGGGCCAAAAACCATGCCAACCCGACCGCCCAGAGGCCGCGGAGCGCGTAGACGATATTGATCCGAGTGGCGTCGCCGTAGTTCCCCAGCGAGTACGACATACTGAGCGCCTGCAACGCGATGAGAAACGTCCCGACAGTCAGCGGACGCGTGACACCCAGGCTGCGGACTCGACCTGGCCGATCACACCATGGCAAGAACACGCACGAGAGCAAACCGCCCGCCATGAATGTGGCCGGAAGGAACGCGTTCGCTCCCCAGTGCCGCGCCCAGCGCTGCACGCCGACGTCGAACAACGACAGACTGGTCGCGGACAGAAGGGCCAACCCGATGGTGGCGATGGCTCGCCAACCGTTGCGTCGCGACACGATCGAGGCCGCGTCTTCCGAACTGCTTGGTGTCAACGCGCCGCCCGGTCGTGACGGTGCGGCCGCGGAGCCGCGTTGCATGACGGCGACGCCGAGCGACGCCAGAATCGCGCCGATCCAGACTCGCGTCCCCACCGGTTCGTCGCCGACCACGGAGAGCAACAGGGCGACGATGACCACCTTGGTTCCAAAAATCGGCGTGGCGACCGACACATCGCCGTGTTGGAACGCCAGGAAGCTGAACATCTGGCCGCCGACGAACGCCAGTCCGACCAACGCCGCCTGCCACCAAGCCTGCGCAGGCAGCCATTCGCCTCGGCAGACGCCAATCGTCGCCCAGATGACAGCGAGCCACACGTTCGCGAGAAACGTGTTGGTCCACGGGCTGGCACCGGCCGAAATGGCACGTTTACCCAGGACCATGCCCAGTACGAACACCACGCTCGAAAATAGCGGAAAGAGTAAATGAAAAGGCAAACAGGCTCCCGAAAGACTGGGTTCCAAAATGCTGTGCCAGCCAAAATAGGTAACATGCCAACAGGCGTTGCCTTATGAGGGTAGCGGCCGCAAGGCCGGCTCGCCAACGCAAGCGGGCGAATAGCGCGTTACGGCTTGCCGATACTAAAGATGAGCCGAACGACGGTGCCCACGGGTGGAAGACGCTCGGTAAACGCTTCGAATTCCAAATCCGCGTTCGCTTGGCTGCTCTCGACGGGCAAGTCGAGCGTGGCGGTGGGGAAGTTCGAGACACATACCAGATCGCCCGATTCAGCCTGATAGATTTGCTTCTTGGTTTCCTCATCCAGAAAGAACGAGCTGCCGCCGAAGACCCAGTTGTATTCCAACTGCTTTTTGGTGCGCGAATGGCGAATCCATTGCTGCGCGGGCACTTGTTGGCGCTGGCCGGTTTTCTTGTCGACCCACAACACCTGGATGTCGATGCGACTACCGGTCGCCGGCTTGTATTCCGGGTTGAAACTGACCGGATTCCCGGACTTGGCGCCCACCGCGAGCAACGCTGCGTGAATCGTCATCGCATCGCTATTCACCGCGACGATCGATTCATGTTCCTTGGTCTTCTGAGGGCAGGCGAACATTTCGAGCGGCCCGCGATTCAAACAGACTCGACCGTCCACGGCCACCAACTTCCGCTCGGCGTGAACCCAGACGTCGTGAACCTTGGACAACTTTTGAAAACCGGTGGGCGGCGGCATCGCCGGTCCCGGTTTCACTTTCCCATCCGCGTTCGGCTCGTCACCGCCCGGCGCCTCGGGTTTAGGCTCGCCCGCTTTCGGCTCGCCCGCTTTCGGCCCGTCGAGTTTCGGCTCGCCAGGTTTTTGCTCGCCGATCTTTTGCGGATTGGCGGCGGTGGCCGGAGTGCTCGCTGGAGCGGCGGGCGGTTGGCCGAGGACGGCGACGGACAGCGAAGCGGTTCCGAAACCAGCCGCCGCCGCCAAGAGGATCGCAACCGCAACGGCGTGACGGCGAGAGAAAAGGGAAAATCGCATGGCGTCGGAAACTCCGGCAGACCAGTCTCGTTGAAGGAACCGCACAACGCCCGGTATTATACGACCCGCATGGTGGCGAGTCGTTCGGCGGCGAGCGGGATTTTCATTTCCCGTCGCCTCGACTGACCAAGCCCCAACCGTTCCGACTTTGCCCCGAACGACGATGTTCGATTTCCGATCGCTGATCGTCGACCCACGATCGCTTGCCGCCGAACGGCTTGCCAGTTCGGTTCATCCCGTATGACTTCCATCCACTCCTCGAGCCTCGCCACGAGCAAGCAACTCGCCGCTGCCTTGCGCTGGGGCATGCCGGATGCCGCGTGGGAACGTCTTACACAGAGGGTCGCACCGCTTCGTGGCGTCGGTCGGACGACAAAACTCAAGAGCGGGACCGACGATGCCCGCCCGGGGCACGCATCCGCCGAACATTGGCTCAGCAATCCGGGTATGCCGCTCACCTCGCGCGAAGCCGCCGCCGAACTGCTCGCCTGGGCAACGCTCGCGGCCGCAACCGATCACGCGTTGGAAACGAATGTGCGGGCTGGCATCTTCCAGCGACTCGCCGCTTGGCTGGATGCCGGCACTGGCGATGCGACCTTCGACCCGGTTACGGACCTCTGGTGGAACGTCGAGCTGCCGTTGCTCCGCAGCCTGCTCGAACGAGCGGTCCGTAACGCTGGCCAACCTGACGAAGCCGATCCAGCCAATCTTGCCGATCCAGTCAATCCTGCCGATCCAGCCAATCTTGCCGCTCGAGCCGATGAAGCGGCGGCGGCGGCGTTGGAGCGGTCTTGGCCGACGTGGATGGACGCTGAGGGCGTGCCGCATGCGGCCGTGCTGGATGACCTGTGGCTGTTGCTCGCCAGTTGGACTCGGTGTCTGGCGCATCGCGAGCGGTTGTCGCGGGAGCCGTGGTCGGACAATCTATCCGAGCAGTACGATCGGTTCGTCCAACAGCTATGCCGGCTGACGCGCGCGGACGGCGCGGCTTTGTTCGCGGAAAGGAACGCCAGCCAGCCTTCCTCGGATTTGTTGGCGGCGGCGTTCGCGCGCGCGCCCCATGAGGAGACGCGCATCACGGCGCGGTTCGCCGGTTTGCTCGGAAGCGCGTCGAAGGCGAGTGGAAACGCGGCAGGACGCGAGAAAGCGGCCGCGGCCGCCGCGGCGGTTGAACTGGATCTCCACGGTGTGCCGCTCCTGCCTTGCTACGCCGAAGGGACGGGTTTGGCCGTGACGCGTAGCGATT
>CAIXSC010000575.1 GCA_903921945.1 uncultured Planctomycetaceae bacterium | reverse complement strand
TGCCTGAAGCACAACCTCAATCTGAAATAGCGAGTGTCCCGTCCGGCCGGTCGGTGGATGGTCCGGCGCCACGAAACCAGCCCACCAACGTCTTCGTTCCCCCATCGATTTCCCGAGAATCGATTCGCGATTAGCACATCTTCATCCCAGGCATCTATTTCACGTTCGCGCGATGAGGCCATCCCCATGTCCATTCAGCAGATCTTCGCTATCCGCATGAACGCCCTCGCGGCGTTTCTCCTTGGAGTGTCAGGCGTCACCGCCGACGCGACAGCCGCCGACGCCCCAGCAGCGGCGTCCGCGGCAACCGCCGCCCCAGTCGCCGGCACCCCTGTCGCCGGTGCCCCAGTCGCCGGTGCTCCAGTCGCCAGCGCGAAGAAGTCGAGCGAGCCGATCGTGACCGGGCCCGTTGCCGGCGTATCGGGGACCGGCGATTTGGTGCTGGCCGAGGGCGGGCGCACGACGTCGGTCGTCGTGGTCCGCGAATCAGCCGGGCAGTGGGAAAAGCGGGCGGCGCTCGATTTGGCCTCTTATATCGAACGGATCGCCGACGCCAAACCACGAGTCGCTTCGACGCCCGCCGATGTGGCGGCGGCGCTCGCCAATTCCAATTCGGTCCCCACCCTGATCGTCGGCCAAGCGGCCCTGGACGCCGACCCGACTCTGAAAACCGCGCTGCAAAAGGCGTCGACCGCGGCCAAGGCCGCGCCGCTGTTGCGAATCGATGCCGTGGCGATTCGCCGCGTGGGCCAGCGAGTTTATCTGGCCGGCTCGAATGACGACAGCCATTACTACGCGGTCTCCGAGCTGCTGCAACGATGGGGTTGCCGCTGGTACATGCCCGGCGAATTCGGCGAACACATTCCTCGCCACCCTCGGCTCGCGGTCGGCCAATTGGACTACGCCTACGCCTCGCCGTTCGAGGTCCGCCGTTACTGGCTCTCCTGGAACGGAGATACGACCGGCCAACAGGAATTCATGCGGCGGAACTTTTTCAATGAGGAAGTGGTTCCCAACGGTCACAATTTGGCTCAGTTCACCAAGGAGCTGATCCCGCCCGGCAAGTCGATGTTCAACGTCCCGATCTCCGAGGACCGCACGGCCGACCATGTCGCCGGGCAACTCGAGAAGGCGTTCGCCAATGGCGAACGGATCCAACTCGGCATGGAGGACGGCATCTATCAAAGCGACTCGGCCGCCGATCGCCAGTTGATCGCCTTGCAATACGACAAGTACTTCCTCACCCAGTCGTATACCGACGCGTTCATGACGTTCTACAACAAGACAGCGCAGCGGTTGCTGGCCAAACACCCGAACAGCCGAGCGCTGATCGGATTCTTGATCTATTCCAACATCACCTTGCCGCCGGTCAAGGACATAACGGCGGCGAAACCTCTCGTCGGCTATTTCGCCCCAATCGATTTCGACCCGATTCACGGGATGGACGATCCACGGAGCAAACCGCGACGCGAATGCCGCGACATCTTCCATCGTTGGGCCAAGATCATGCAGGGCCGCTTGGTGATCTACGACTATGACCAAGGAATGCTCGTCTGGCGCGACCTTCCCAACCCTTCGCATCAGGCGTTTCGCCACGACGTCCAACATTATCTGAAAGCGGGCATCCTGGGTGTCGACACCGAGTCGCGGGGAGCGATGGCGACCACGGGTCTCAATCTATTCCTGCGTGGTCAACTGTTATGGCGTCCCGCGATCGACGTCGATGGGCTGATTGCCGAACATTACACAAGTTTCTATGGACCGGCCGCCGAGCCGATGGCGGCGTACTGGAACGCCATCTATCGCGCCTGGGAGGAAACGCTCGCCACCGAGCATGAATACTTCCTGGCACCCGCGATTTACACGCCTGAACTGCTTGCGACCCTGCGAGCTCGATTGGCCGACGCCAACCAGCGTCTCGCCCCGCTCGCCGGCCGTGGCGATGCCGCTTCCAAACGATTCGTGGAACGGCTCCGGTTTGTCAGCCTCGGGTTCGCGGTGCTCGAAAACTACATGGCGATGACCCGCGCGGCGGCCACCGACACCGATTTCTCCGCCGCCGTGGCCGCTGGCGAACGCGGGCTTGCCGCCCGCGAGCAATTGACCGCCATGAACCCGACTTTCACGACCTACAAAACGATCGGCGAACACGGTTACGCGTGGTGGCCCGGCGAGGTGAAACAGTACCAAGAGCTGCTGCCGCTAGTGAATGGAAGCAAAGGGCAACTCGTCGCCAAACTGCCGCTCGTTTGGAACTGGCGGCGCGACGAGAAGGATGTGGGCGTGAAAGAAAATTGGTTCCGCCAGCCGATCGATTTGGCGGCCTGGAATTCCTTGCCGAAACCGATCGGCCCCGCCGAGCGTTGGGCGTTGGAAGGGAAATGGGAACAGGTCTCGGCCGACTTATACTTGCAGGCGCAAGGGGTCTTGGGGCCTGACTATCAGAGCTATACCGGACATGGCTGGTATCAAACCGACATCGAGTTATCAGGGGCTCAAATCGCCGGCCCGCTCCGTCTGAAATTCCCCGGGATTTTCAACGAATGCTGGCTGTATGTGAACGGCGAAATGGTGGCCCATCGTCCCTTCCAAGGCGTCTGGTGGATGAACGACTATCGCTTTGAATGGGAAGTGGATGTCGCCGGCAAGTTCAAGGCGGGCAAAAACTCGATCGTGATTCGCCACCACAATCCGCATCACTTTGGCGGCATGTTCCGGCGGCCTTTCCTGTACCGCGCTGTGACGCCCTAACCCATCGCGAGGCTCTTTCGTGAATCCGGGAATGAACTCAACGCCGCGACCGCGGTCGGTACCGTGGCTCGTGACGCTCACCGTGTTGGTCGTTTTCACCCTCGGCGGGCCGCTGCCCGCGACCACGACTGTCTGTGCCCAGGGGTTTCCGGGGCCAGCGGGCGGTGTCGAGTCAGCGGTCTCCCGGCAGTGGATCTGGTCGCGCGCTCACGCGCTTCCCGCGGAAACCACGAGCGAACAGAGCGGCTACTTTTCGATCGTCGAGGGGTTGAACGGGCGTATCTACATCGGCACGGCGAAATACGGCGACAACGCCTTCCTGGTTGAATTCGATCCTCGAACGGAAGCGATGCGGATCGTGCTCGACGCGGAGAAGGAAATCGGCGTGGATCGCCGCGGTTTCGCCGCGCAAGCGAAGTTTCACACGCGCAACAATGTCGGCACCAGCGGCAAAATCTATCTTGGCACCAAGCAGGGATACACGCAGCCCGGCGAGAAGACGACCGATTACCTGGGCGGCCATCCAATGGTGTTCGATCCGGCGACGGGCAAGACCCGTGTGTATGACATTCCGGTGAAGCACCAAGGGGTGATCAGTGTCTCGCCCGACGAGTCGCGCGGGGTCGCCTACATTTCGACATGCTCGGACGAACGGCCAATTGAG
>CAIXSC010000574.1 GCA_903921945.1 uncultured Planctomycetaceae bacterium | reverse complement strand
CTCTTGATTCCGTTCCCGCTCCCGAACCGCTCGGGATTGGGGCCAATTTCTTTTCGTGGCACTCGGCGGAGACGACGGCTTCCCGGAAGACTCGGCCGAGCCCTTAGACTCGGCTGAGCCCTTAGACTCGGCTGAGCCCTTAGACTCGGCCGAGCCCTTCGGATCGGTCGATCCCTTCGACTCGGCCGATCCCTTCGGTTCAGCCGATCTCTGCAGGTCCGTGGAGGCGGGCTCATCGAGTTGTCGAAGTGCGGCGTCCAGGTCACGGAGGGCTTCGCCAAGCTCCCCGCGATGGAACTGGATGAAACCGCGGGTGTCGAGCATGCCGGGATTACCTCCTAGCATCCCGATCGCGTCGTTGATGTCCCGCAATGCGTCATCGAGTTCGGTGTTTGCGAGGGCCCGAGCATACGCCAAGCTATTCAGCAATGTGGGATCGAGGCCCAGCCTGCCGCCGTCGCTCGCCTCGGCGGCCGCCCGTTTCCAAAGAGCCAACGCTTCGTCCCAGCGTTTCATGCTCCACAGGATCTGGGTCTCCTCTTCGAGCAAGTCGGATTCGTGGCCGAGGCACAGGCGGGCCTTGCCGCACCATTCAAGCGCCTCGGCGTATCGGCCCGTGACACGGCGCCATCGAGCGATTTGGAGGTACAACCGGCCATCTTCGGGCGACCAGCGGATGGCGTTCTCCATCGACCGTTCCGCCTCGTCTTCCCGCCCGTGATCGAATTGCTCGACGGCCATCGCCTGATACCAGCGCGCCACCTCCCTTGGCGCATGCTTGTATGCCATGGGACCGAGGAGCAATAACGCGACTAGCGACAACACCAGTTTTTTGATCCCAGGTCGGTCTGTTTCGCCTTGGTGTGGCGAATCGATCATGGCGGCGACTCCGGGGCCAAGTACAACGGACAGTGGGACCTAGGGGCGACTTGTTCGAGTCGGTTTCGCGACAACACCCTGGCAGGCGGGCAGGATGTTCCGCTCGCCAGCGTTCATCTGGCTAGCGGTGGTGACGTGGAGCATCGTAGCATGAGCGGAAAGCTTGGCCACGGTCGCGAGCGGAGGGAGAACGATGAATTGGGTCGCGTTGCGAATGTTGGTGGGCGATCGCGGCAAGTACTGGGGGCTGATCATGGGAGTGGCGTTCGCCAGCCACCTCATGTCGCAGCAGGTGTCGATTTTCGTCGGCATCATCAAACGCACGGCGAGTCAGATTGTGGACGTCAGCGACGCCGGGATCTGGGTCATGGACAACAAGGTGCGGTTCGTCGACGAAGCGCCCGGTTTGCCGGAAACCGACCTCAATCGGGTGCGCGGCGTGCCGGGAGTGGCTTGGGCCGCCCGCTTGTACAAGGGGCAAGTCCGCGCGCGACTGGAAGACGGCAATTACCGAAACGTCGTCATGTTTGGACTGGACGACGCCAATCTGGTCGGCGCGCCCCGCAAGATGCTCCGCGGACAACTGAGCGATCTCCGCCGCCCCGACGCCGTGGTGATCGACAAAGCGGGCCACGAATACATGTGGCCCGGCGAAGCGTTTCGGGAAGGTCGCGAACTGTACTTGAACGATCGACGAGCGGTGCTGGTGGGAATCTGCGAGGCCACTCCGCCGTTCACGACGATGCCGGTGCTCTACACGCGTTACAGCGCCGCGGCCGGCTTTGTCCCGCGCGAACGGAACCTGATGTCGTTCATTCTGGCCGAAGCGCAGCCGGGCCGCGATTCGGCCGAGGTGTGCCAAGCCATCGAGGCCCGCACGGGACTCATGGCGCTGACCCGCGACCAATTCTTTTGGAAAACGATCAACTACTTTCTCGGCTCGACCGGCATCCCCGTCAATTTCGGCATCACGATCACGCTCGGTTTCATCATCGGCGCCGCCGTCACCGGCCAGACGTTCTACCTGTTCACACTCGAAAACCTCAAACAGTTCGGCGCGCTCAAGGCGATGGGCGTGACCAATGGACGGTTGATCGGCATGATCCTCCTCCAGGCGTTGGTCGTCGGCGTGATGGGCTACGGGCTGGGTATCGGCTTGACCGCCGCGTTCTTCACCGCCACAAGCGGGATCACGCATCTCGCCGGCCTCTACCTCACCGCGCACGCCGCGATCGGCGTGGCCATCGCGGTGCTCGCTATCACCGGACTCACAGCGCTCATCAGCATCCGCCGGGTTCTCGTACTCGAACCGGCCATCGTGTTTCGCGGCTAGCCACGTCGGCGATCGACGTTGTTGTTCAAACGTCGTTCACCGTTGGTCCATCTTCCTTCACGGTCGTCCGCGCGCGTCCAGCGTCGTCCACCATCGCCTACTATCGTTCACCGTCGTTCCCGGTCGGTTACAGTTGGTCACGGTCGTACACCGTCGTTCACGTTGGTCGCGGGGAAACGCGGAGAGGCGGCGCGGAGAGGCACCGCGGAGCAACAACGCAGAGAGACGGCACGGGGAAACGCGGACTACGGTTCCATCGACTGCAAAATGCTCTCGACGTCCTCATCGCTCCATGGGCGATCTTGAGAGCCGAGTGGCGGGCGGGGCATGCCGATGTCGATGCCGTGTTTCCGGATCATCGCTTTCCGCAAGAACGACCAGACCGAACCGGTTCGCATGCTGCGGGAAATAGCCGCTTGGAAACGCCTGGTGAAAGCGGTCGAGGCGGCGACGCCTCCCGCCACCATGGCCCTTCGCGCCCGTTGGCACTCGACGCCCCACAAATTGTAAAACGTGCCGATCGCCCCGATGGCGCCGCTGAGCACCGCGTGGCACAACACTTCGTCCGCTCCGCTAAACAGCCGCAGGCGGTCGCCGCCGTGAGCTTTGATCAGGCCGAACAGATACAGATCGACGTCGGTGATTTTCATGCCCGCGATATTGGGCACTTCGAGCAGCCGCGCGACGAAATCAGCGGGCGGAAGCCGCACTGAATTCACCGTGCTGAGATGGTACGCGAACAGAGGCAGTGGCGTGGCCCGCCCCAGTTCCGTGTAGTAAGAGAAGACGACGTCCGGCGAGTATCCGTAATAGGACGGAGCCACCGCCGACACGGCCGCAGCGCCCGCCCCGGCGGCATGCTCGGCCAACGCCACCGTCTCCGCCGTCGTCGTCGCGCCCACGTGCGCCATGATCGGCAATCGGCCCGCCGCCGCCCCGGCCGCGCACTCCAAAATGCGTCGCCGTTCCTCGCCCGACAGCAACGGCCACTGCCCCGTCGAACCGGTCAGATATAAACCGTCCAATCCCTGAGTGGCGAACAGGTCCACCATCCGTTCGAGCGTCGCGTAGGCCACTCGCCCGTCCGGCGTCATCGGCGTGATCACGGCCGGCCAAAGTCCCGAGAAACACGAACCGTCGGCGGGCGAAGCGGTGGCCGCTCCAGGCGCTGGGGTGGGCGAATGGGAGGTAGACGACGAAGCGTGGGTACTCATGCGGCGGCTTCAGGGTGAAAGGTGGGGAACGACGGACGCGGCTACGACAACGCGATCAGCGTGATGAGCCCAATAACGACCAGGACCGCGAAGATAATCGCCCACTGGAGCCACGCTTGGCCTGTCTTTTCCCAGCGACGCTCCATCTCGGCGGAATGCATTTTCTTAAACTCGACGCTGTCCCGCTCACGCAGCGTGAACTGCGCTTGGCATTGGGGACACTCGACAAACTGATTCAGCATGTCGCGCGGCACTTCCAATTCGTGCCCCTTGGGGCAGGGAATGTGCAGCAGCGGCAAAGCGGCCGTGGTCTGCGTGGCAAAAGGCAAAACGGGCCCCGAACTCGATCCGTCCGCCGCGGCGGACGGTTGCGCCTCCGGTTCCGGTTGCGGCTCCACGTGCCCTTGCGGCTCCACGTGCCCGTGCGACTCCACGTGACCGTAGTTCTGTGGATAACCTCCGGGGTGCTGCTCGACGCCCACCGAGCCGGGCAGCCCCGCCCCGTGCGCGACCGAGCCTGGCGCGACCGAGCCTGGCGCGACCGAGCCTGGCGCGACCGAGCCGACAGGGCTGGGGATCAAGAACGGCTGGCCGCACATCGGGCAGACGCACTGTTGTCCGGCTTGAAACGGTTCGGCTTCGAGCAAATGGCCCTGGGGGCACTGGAATTGAAACGGCATGGCGGCGGCTCACTCGAGTCCTAGGGCTTGTCGGTAGCAATAGTCAAACAGTAACCGCCACTCGATCCGGGCGATGTCGCGACATAGCCGCTCCCCGTCGCCTCCAGTTCCCCGCATCCGCTCGCACAAGTCCACGAATCGGAACGGATCCCAGGCTGCCTGAGTCGCCAAGTAGGCGGCTGGACCGGACGAGGACACGGTACTGGCCGACGCCCGCGAGTCCCGGCCCAGCGGTGGAGCCAAGCTCGAGTTCACCGCAGTGGCGGCTGCCGCGGCGAGCGGCGCGAACACTGGGTGCTGGCGAACACGGCGAAACCAATACTTCGCGTTGTCCGGGTCCGGCTCGCGTCGATGCATGATGCCATGCCAATAGCTACCCGAAGTTGTTTCAACGCTTTGGCTAATGGTATGGCTCTCATCCAGGAAGTCGCATCCGAGCCAGAGGCCGGCGCGGCAACAGGCGGCCGCCTGCAAGTCGACTACGCGGTGGCCAGGGAGTAGCAAATCGGCATCGGTGAGCTTCATCAGTGCCGCTCGCAGCGACTGGCGAAGCGGCGCGTCCGCGGCCGTTTCCGGGCCCAATTGGCTTGGCGGGAGGTGCTCGATTAAGCGTGCAACCGCAGCGCCGAAGCGGGCTGTGGTCGACGCGGCGGTTTCGGTCGGGGTAGGCGGTGGATCCGTCATGCGAATCGGTTATGAGCGGCGGGCGGCTGGTCGAGAAAGGATTGTAATTGCCCCTGCCGCGAATCACTACCGCCGACGCTCAGGCATTGTTACACTTCACAGCGTCTTTTGTCGCGTCCCTGGATCAGGAAATATCGAGCGATGTCGTCCGATTCGTCGTCCGCGTCCCAAGGTCCCTCCCGAGACCCGTCCACCGCTCGCACCGGAGACTCACGGCCCAGTGGCGCGAAGCCTCCCTTGAACGTCCGCCGACCGCCCGGTGGCGGCGGACGGTCGCAGCCGTCGGGCCCGCCCCAGCGGCGGCACTTCACGAGCAGCGGCGGGAGCGTGCCGGGCGTCAGTCCACTGTCGTCGCAAGTTCGCGGCAAAGCGGGCGGCGAGCCGACTGGCCCTGGCGGCATTCCGCCCGAATTGGCCGATTCAAGCGACTTCGCTGAGGACTCTTCCGGTACCGGCCCCTCGGCCATCGCTCCGGAACTTGCCCAGGCGGCAGTCGCTCCGTCGGCAAGCCCTGGTAGTCCACTGGCCGGCGAGGCCGTGGCATCGAGCGCCCGTGATGCGGGCATCGCCCCCGTCGCCCCAGACACCGCGGCAGCGATCGGCTCGGAAGGTCAATCCGGCCCAGGAGCATCCGGCCCCGGCCCGCTCGGCCAATGGCAAACTGGCCAAGGTCAGGGTGGCCAAGGTCAGGGTGGCCAAGGTCAGGGTGGCCAAGGTCAGGGTGGTCAAGGGCGGGGTGGCCAGGGGCGGGGCGGACGACAAGGCGGCCCCGGCGGTCAACGGCCTGGTCGCCGCGGGCGGCCCGAGGGCGGTGGGGATCCGTCCACGGAGGAGTTGCGTGTCGCCCTTCCGCCGAAGCCGAATCGGCGTGAAAAGCTCTCGGCGGACATGGAAGCCGAATTCGAAGCGGCGTTTGGTGGCCGTTCGCTCGACACCATGTTCAACGAAAACGCCTTGGCTGCGGTCTCGAAACAGCTCGAAGAACTCGATTCGCGGCGGTCGGCGACGGTCGCCCGCGTTCACGGCGACAATGTGTTTTTCCTGCTGGGAGGCCGCAACGAAGGGGTCGCCTCGGTCCGCCAATTCGCGACGCCGCCCGAGCCCGGCCAGATGTACGACGTCATCATCAAGGCGTTCAACGCCGAGGATGGATTGTACGAATTGCACATTCCCGGCGCTTCGATCGAGGTCTCCGATTGGGCTGATCTCAGCGAGGGGGCGGTGGTCGAGGCGATTGTCACCGCCGCCAACACGGGCGGATTGGAATGCACGGTCAACAAGATTCGCGGCTTCATTCCGCTCAGCCAAGTCGCGATCTACCGGATCGAAAACGCGGCTGATTTCATCGGACAGCGGCTCCTGTGCGTCGTGACGGAAGCCAATCCGCAGCGTCGCAACTTGGTGCTCAGCCGCCGCGCCGTGCTCGAACGCGAGAAGGAAGAGGCGAAACGCAAGTTCTACGAGGAACTGCAAATCGGCCAAGTCCGCGAAGGGGTGGTGCGGAAGATCGAAGATTTCGGCGCGTTCGTCGACTTGGATGGAGCCGATGGTTTGATTCACGTCAGCCAAATGAGCTGGGAGCGGGTGAAGGATCCGCGAGAACTGCTCAAGGTGGGCCAGAAAGTCCAAGTGCGCGTCGAAAAGTTCGATCCGCAGAGCGGGAAAATCGGCCTGTCGCTCCGCAGCCTGCAAGAAAACCCCTGGACCGATATCGATGCGAAGTTTCCCATCGGCTCGACCGTCCGTGGCGTCGTTTCGCGGCTCGCCAACTTCGGAGCGTTTGTGAAGCTGGCCCCAGGCGTGGAAGGCCTGGTTCATATCTCCGAACTGTCCAACGTCCGGGTGAGCCAGGTTTCCAAGGTCGTGCAGGAAGGCCAGGAAGTCGAAGTCAAGGTGCTGACGGTCGACCGCGAAAACCAAAAGATCGGGTTGTCGCTGAAAGCCGCCCAAGCGCCGCCTCCCAAGGCCGAGGTCAAGGAGGAAGTCGAAGAGCCTGTCCGCAAGCCGGCCATCAAGAAACGCCCCGGACCGCTCAAGGGAGGCTTCGATCGCGGCGACGACGCCAAGAAGATCGGCCTGAGATGGTAGCGGCTAGCTGGGGATTTCTGGCTGGGGATTTCTGGCTGGGGTTTGCTGGCTGGGGATTGCCGGCTGTCAGAGGCAAGTTGGGGAAGGCTAGCTGGTGGTGGCCAGCTAGCCGAGCGTTGATCGTCGCGGTTAAAACGGAACGTCTTCGCCGCCGGATTCCTGAAACGCGCTGTTGGGATCGAAATCGTCAGCGGCCCCGGCGGTGCCACCGCGCATGACTTTGAACTGGAGCGCTTCGGCGCTGAGAAAGTACTTCACTTCGCTCTGCGCGTCCCGCTGCCATTTGCGGCCGCTCAACCGGTAGGACACCTCGACGTCGTCGCCCACGCGGAGTTCCTCCACCGAGTCGCATCCGTCGTTGGTAAACTCGATCGGGATATAGTTCGTGAACCGGCCGCTTGGCTGTTCGAGCACGACGGTTCGCTTGCGAAACCCCTTTTGCCCGAACGTCTTGGTTGGTTCGATCACATGGACAATGCCGCGCACTTTCGCTTCGCTCATGGCCGATAAATCCCGCGTTGCTTGCTTCGCCGAGCAACAAGTAGTTCAAAACCAGAAACCGGACGATCCGCAACGCTGATTGAAACGGTTTTCCGCTCGCGCGGCAATCGCACTGGACCGATTCCTAGACTCACCCCTACCGCATGCCACTGATCACCCTGCAAGAACTGTCTGTTCGTTTCCGCGGTCCACCACTCCTGGACAACGTGACAAGCCTGATTGAACCGGGAGATCGCATCGGCCTGCTTGGCCGCAACGGCTCGGGGAAAACGACGCTGATGCGAATCCTCTGCGGGGCGCAGGAGCCTGATCGGGGCACCGTGCGGTTCGCCGCCGGCGCCAAAGTATCGTTGCTCCCCCAGGATGTTCCCGCCGACCTCTTTGGTCCGATCGCCACGATCGTCGCCAGCGACCACGAGAGCGAATGGCAATCGCAGCGGAATGTCGACGACATCCTGGGACGCATGCAATTGGATGGCAGCCGCGCGTTCGAAACACTTTCCTCGGGAATGAAACGCCGCGTGCTGTTGGCCCGCGCCTTGGTCACCAAACCCGACTTGCTGCTGCTCGACGAACCGACGAACCACCTGGACATCGACGCGATCACTTGGCTGGAGGATTTCCTGCAGCGTTGGAATGGCACGTTGATGTTCGTCACTCACGATCGAATGTTCCTGCAGAAACTGGCCCGCCGCATCTGGGAATTGGACCGCGGCCGGCTGTTTGATTGGACCTGCGACTACGAGACGTTCCTGGTCCGCAAAGACGAGGCGCTTGCGGCCGAGGAAAAACAAAACGCGTTGTTCGACAAGAAGCTGGCCGAGGAAGAGGTGTGGATCCGCCAAGGCGTCAAAGCCCGCCGCACCCGCAACGAGGGCCGCGTGCGAGCGCTCGAACAAATGCGCCGCGTTCGCAGTGAACGGCGCGAAGTGGTGGGCAAGGTCAAGCTGGAAATCCAAGAGGCCGCGCGCAGCGGCGCGTTGGTGGCCCAGTTGGAACAGGTCCGCTTCGCCTACGCCGACCGACCGATCCTCGACGGCTTCTCCGGCACGGTCATGCGGGGCGACAAGATCGGCATCATCGGTCCCAACGGCGCGGGAAAATCGACGCTCTTGAAAATCCTCCTGGGACAATTGCCGCCGCAAGCCGGCACCGTGCGACTGGGAACCAACCTCCAAATCGCCTACTTCGATCAGCTCCGCGAACAACTCGACGATGAAAAATCGGTCCAGGAAAACGTGGGCGACGGGTACGACACCATCAAAATCGGCGGACAATCGCGGCACGTCATCGGCTACCTCCGCGACTTTCTATTCTCCGCCGAGCGCGCCCGCACCCCGGTGAAGTTCCTCTCCGGCGGCGAACGCAACCGAGTCCTGCTGGCCAGGCTGTTCGCCAAACCGGCCAACATCATCGTGCTCGACGAACCCACCAACGATCTGGATGCCGAGACACTCGAACTGCTCGAACAAAGACTCGTGGATTTCCCCGGCACCGTGCTGGTCGTGAGCCACGACCGCGCCTTCCTGAACGCCGTCGCCACCAGCACGCTGGTGTTTGAGGCCTCCGGCGTTCGCGAGTATGTCGGCGGTTACGATGACTGGCTGCGTCAACGCCCAGCCCCTCCCTCCGATCGCTCCGCCCACACTCGCGCCGCTGCTACTGATCGCCCTGCGGCTGCCCGCACCGCCGCCGAGCGAAACTCGCCCGAACGCGGTTCCACGGATTCGTCGGCCCAAGCCGCGGCAGCGCCGCCGAGGAAGTTGACCTACAAAGAACAACGGGAGCTCGAAGCGCTTCCTGGCCGGATTGAAGCGTTGGAAAAGAAGCTCGCCGAACTGCATGTGGAATTCGCCGATCCCGGTTTTTACAAGCAGCCCGGCGAACGGATCGCCGCGCGGCAAGCGGAACTGACTAAGACCGAATCCGAACTCAACGCCGCCATGGAACGGTGGATGACTCTCGAGACTTGACGGTTGACTGCGGCCCGACTTCAACCGCGGCTTCTTCGAATTGCGTCAGCCGCGCGCGACGGACAAGATGTCCGTCGTACATGGGGCGAACGGATGTCG
>CAIXSC010000573.1 GCA_903921945.1 uncultured Planctomycetaceae bacterium | reverse complement strand
TGCTCAACGGGCTCTGGATTCTATTCTCGACGCACCTGGGAAACACCGACGTTCTCGTGCGGACTGTGACCGACGCGCTCTGGACGGCCAGCCGCCGGCTGCGGTCGAATCCTCGGTTGGGTGTGGGCCGGCTGTACTATGCGCTATTGATCGGATTCACAGTCTGGGGCTTCATCGTGGTGAACTTGGCGGGCGCGATGACGCTCTTCAAGATCCTGGCGGCGATCGCCGGCTTGGTCCTTGTTCCGGCCAGCATCCAGGTCTTGCGAGTCAACACGCGGTTGCTGCCGCCCGAACTGCGGCCGAGCTGGTGGCGGCGAGCGGCCCTGATCGCCTGCTCGGCGTTCTATGCCGCCGTGAGCTGGGCGATGCTGTCCTCGCAGCTCGCTCCGCTGTGGAGGAAACTCGGCATCACCGTGGCGCTGGTTGGCGGTTGACTTCCCGGAAACGCTCCGTACGATTCGGTTGCATTCACGTGGGGCGTGAATCGACCGATCAGGAGTTTTTCCCGATGAGCGCCCCCGGTGTCGACATTTCGAACGACTCGAATCGCTCCGCCCCGTCCGCCGCCGTTTCCAATTCCGCCAACGAGCCGGCCCGCTCGAGCGGCACGCATCTTTCTCGCGGCGAGAACTATGTAAACGGCGAGAACCACGTAAACAGCGATCGTAATTCAAGCCACGCGAGCCACTCCGGCGACGCGAGCAGCGCGAACAGCGAGTGCCGTCTCAACAGCGTGAAAACGAGCATGACCGCCTTGGCCGGCGGGGCGGATTGGGATTTTCCGCGGGACCGGTGGGATGAGCTGCGACTGACGCTTGTGTCGGGCGTTGGCCCGCTGACACGTCGCGCTCTGCTGTCGGCTTTTGGAACGGCGCGAGCGGTGCTCGACGCAACGATCGATCGGCTTTGCGAGGTGCCAGGCGTCGGTCCGAAGCTTTCCAGCCGAATCGCCGCGGCTCGCGACATGATCGATGTGGCCGACGAGGTGCGTGTGTGTCGCGAGCATGGCTTGCGGATTCTGATGGAGTCGGATGGGGACTATCCGGAACGTCTGAGGCAGATTCCCGATCCGCCGGGTGCGCTCTTCGCCGCGGGGGGACTGGAATCGCGCGACGCGTTGGCGGTGGCGATCGTTGGCACGCGGCACGCGACACAGTACGGGCTGTTGATGGCCGAGAAGCTGGCGGGCGGCTTGGCGCAGGCGGGCTACACGGTGGTCAGCGGCTTGGCACGAGGCATCGACGCGGCGGCGCACCGCGGCGCGATGGCGGCTGGCGGCCGCACGATCGCGGTGCTCGGCAGCGGCTTCTTGAATCTGTATCCTCCCGAGCACGCGGAACTGGCGAGGCAGGTGCGTGGCTGTGGCGCGGTGCTAAGCGAGGCGCCGCCCCGAATGGCCGCCCAGGCGGGAATGTTTCCTCAACGCAATCGTGTGATTACGGGCCTTTGCCTCGGAACGATCGTCGTCGAGGCGGCTGAACAATCCGGGGCGCTCGTGTCGGCGACCCATGCGATGGAGCAAGGGCGCGAGGTGTTCGCAGTGCCCGGCCGCGTCGATAGCCGCATGTCGCGCGGCTGCCATCGGTTGATTCGCGATGGCGCGACGTTGGTGGAGTCGGTGGACGATGTGCTCGCCCAGCTCGGGCCGCTGGCCGATGTCGCCAAACTGGCCGATGGCCGCGAAGTTCGCCATGCCGCCGAACTGCAACTGAACGAGGTGGAGCGCGGGGTGCTCGAACTGATCGGCGACGGCCCAACGCTGATCGACGTGGTCGCGCGGCAGAGCGGCCTGCCGACCGCTCGGGTGCTGGCGACGTTAACGATCCTTGAGATGCGGCGGCTGGTTCGGCGATTGGGCGGTAGTTCGGTCTGCCGCGTGTGAGCGGGGTGGTGGTGGACCGTCCCGCGAGCTTGTCGGACGATCTGGCAAGGTTGCGGGAAAACGCTTGTCAAGCGAGTGTCGCGCGGGGTATACTTCCTCGCGATTTGCGGGTGTAACTCAGTTGGTAGAGTACTAGCTTCCCAAGCTGGCTGTCGCGAGTTCGAGTCTCGTCACCCGCTCTTGATCGAAGTCCTGCTGAGCATGTGCTTTATCTTGTTGCCGAACGTCGGCAAGGCGTCCCGGATGACGGTCGCCAAAACGGTATTTGCCGTTTGGCGAGGTCCATCCATCTTGGGTACGCACACGCCATGCCTGCGGCAGTCCATGCCAAAGTACCGGCGGCAACGATTTTCCGGGCAGGCCGTCTTCACGATTCAGGGCGAGATTTTTCTCGAGGCCCCGGAGACTCCAAGTCCAGTAGGGGCGAATACGACCGAATCGTCTCCATACGCATCGGATGCCGGGTGAGTCGCCCCGTTGGAGGACGCAATCCAATTCGGCGTGCCAATGAGCGTTGTCGCGACACGCCAGCCTCGACCGCCAGAAAAAGTGGTGGAATAGTCGAGTTGGATTCGCAACGAGGCGTGTGGTGGAGAGGTCGCAACGGTAACATCCTGACCTGGAACCAGCCATGCGTTCTCAGGCTCAGTGCCATGGACCAACCGGTAATCCAACAATATAAGCAGTAAGGGTTGGCCTTCGTAACAGTCCGCCGTCGTCCTGCCGGAGCACCGTCGGTTTGGCACTTCGTGTCGCTCAATGGCCGGAAAATTAATGCCGAGGCCGTAACCAGCTGGAGCATAAGGGTTAGGAAGTTGGGGTTAGGAAGTTGGGGTTACGACCGATAACGGCCTCGGCCGTCGGCCACGCTACGTCCAAAAATCTCGCGTTGAGTTGGTCATCGAACACAGCGACATCAATGCGACGTGGCAACGCCGCGAAAGCTCAGATTAGGTCGATACCCACTCACAGCTTTTCGAGTTCCACCGGGATCTGCACCAGCGGCGTGAGCGCCACCAGGAGCGTGCGGTTTTGCTTGCCGGCGACGATCTGGCGAGCCATCGCACGAACGAATTCTCGCTGACCGGCCGCTCGATGAAACGCGTCCCACGACGCTGACGAGCCACTACGGCGCCCACAAAGCGGCCCTCGAACAGCTCGTCCACAACCACGGCTGGGGACTTGGGTATCGGATCCGGGGCGTTGCGGCCGACCGGCGTCTACGGCGTGACTCAACCGGCCCGCGACAGCAAGTGGTTCTCGCGGGTCGGGGCCGTCGCGCGGGGCGAGGACGTGACAGGCACTGACCAAGACCGCCGCGATTGCAGCTTCCT
>CAIXSC010000572.1 GCA_903921945.1 uncultured Planctomycetaceae bacterium | reverse complement strand
CGTGAATTCACGTTGATGCACGGTTTCGACGTGGGGCGGCCAACCGAACCCCGGGTCGCGAGGTCGAGCAGTCGGCGTAACGTAAGTGAGTCACAGCAAGTCGCAGTGAGTCACAACAAGCAGCAGCGAGCCACAGCAAGTAGCCAGTCTACGAGGAGCTGTGCGATTCCGAATGTCCTTGAACGATCACGATCGGCCCATCTACCTTGACAATCACGCCACGACTCGCGTCGATCCGCGGGTCGCCGAGGCGATGTGGCCCTACTTTGTCGATCGGTATGGGAATGCGGGCAGCACCAGCCATGCGTTCGGATCGGAAGCCCGCGAGGCGGTGGACCGTGCCCGCGAATCGATCGCCCGTTCACTCAACGTCTCGCCGCGCGAAATCGTTTTCACGAGCGGGGCTACGGAGAGCAACAATCTCGCGCTCCGCGGGTTGGCTGACCGGCCGCGACGTCGCGGCAATCACTTGGTCAGCGTGGTGACCGAGCACAAGGCGGTGCTCGATCCACTGGCCCGGCTCGGCCGGCGCGGGTTCGAAATCACGTTGCTCCCGGTGGCGCCTCAGGAGTCGGCGCTGCCTGGCCGCGTGGATGTCGAACAACTGGCGAGTGTCTTGCGGGACGACACGTTAGCCGTGTCGGTGATGTTGGCGAACAATGAAATTGGCGTCTTGCAGCCGATTGAGGAGATCGGGGCGATATGCCGTGCGCGCGGCGTGCCGCTGCACTGCGACGCCACGCAGGCGGTTGGAAAAATGCCGATCGATTTGGCCTCGCTGCCGGTCGATTTGTTGAGCTTTAGCGGCCACAAGCTGCATGGCCCCAAGGGCGTCGGCGCGTTGTACGTGCGACGGATGTCGCCGCCGCTGCGACTCGAGCCGCTCTGCGATGGCGGCGGCCAGGAGTCGGGGTTGCGGAGCGGGACGCTGAATGTGCCCGGCATCGTCGGCTTGGCGGCGGCGCTATCGGTGTGCGTCGAGGAAATGGAATGCGAAACGCCAAGGCTGCGTGAATTGCGGGACGAATTGTTTCGCTTGCTTCAGGTGGAAGTCGACGGTGTGCGGCTCAACGGTCCGCCGCTGGACGAACCCGGATCGCGACTGGCCGCCAACCTGAGCTGCGCATTCGATTATGTGGAAGGCCAGGCGCTCATGATGCGGTTGAAGCGGCTGGCGGTGTCGAGCGGCAGCGCTTGCACGTCCACCAATCCGGAGCCCAGCCATGTGTTGCTGGCGCTTGGTTTAAGCGCCGATCGCGCTCGTTCCAGTCTGCGGTTCGGATTGGGCCGCTTTAACTCGGCTGAGGATATAGCCCAGGCCGCCGGCATGCTCCGCGAGGCCGTGTGCGAACTTCGGACTTTGTCGAGTTGGCGGCCATGAACATTATCGAGTCGACTCGGGAATACGAGGCGTGGTTGGGGCGGCATGTCGCGTTGCACGGTCCCGAGTTGGATCACAAGCATGCCGCGATGTCCGCCAAGAACGATTTCCTGCCGTTCTTTCGCGGCACCTATTACCGCTGGGCGCAGCACTGGCTTGAGTGGGCCAAGGGTTGGAGCGACGCGCCGCGAGTGCTTGGGGTTGGCGACATCCACTTGGGGAATTTCGGCACATGGCGCGACTCGGATGGACGACTCGTGTGGGGCGTCAACGACTTTGACGAAGCGGACGATCTGCCGTACACGCACGACTTGACCAGGCTCGCCGCGAGCGTCTGGGCCGCCAAAACAACGCTCGACTTGCCGTTGTCGCGAACGCGGATGGCTCGGGCAATTATGCGGGGCTACCGCGATCAGTTGGCTCGCGGTCCCCTGCCGTTCGTCTTGGAGGAACACCACTCGGCGCTCCGCGCGCTCGCGATGGCCGCCGAACGGGACCCCAAGAAATTCTGGAAGCGGTTGGGAAAGATCTTGGAGCAACCGCCCGCAAAGCCGCCTCCCGAGGCCCGCACGCTGTTGTTGCGCAGTCTTCCCGGCGATGGCGACACGGTGCATTTCCGTTTCCATTTCCGAGTGGGCATGGGGAGCCTCGGGAAGCCGCGTTACGTGGCCCTTCAGGAATGGCGGGGCGCCTGGGTGGCGCGCGAGGCCAAGGCGGTGGCGCCGCCCGCGACCGCATGGCTCGCCACGCCAAACTCTCCTTCCGAGGCTCATGGCGCGGAGGAGACAGCGAACGCCGGACGCGAGCCGCGTTCGCGCGTCTCGGAAATCCTCGCCGCCGCCGCGCGGTGTCCCGATCCATTCTTCCTCCCGGGGCTACGCTGGTCCGTTCGGCGGCTCGCCCCGCGATGCTCGCGAATCGACCTCGAAACTCTCAGCGG
>CAIXSC010000571.1 GCA_903921945.1 uncultured Planctomycetaceae bacterium | reverse complement strand
GCTCGGCGGTAAACGAGGTGGATTGGGCAAGCACGGTTGTTGGCAGGGCGATCAGTGCCTGGCACTGACTGGTTCAGTGCCTGGCACTGATTGGTTCTTTGCGACGGATTCGCGACGTGGCCGACGAGCTCGCGACGGACAAGATGTCCGTCGTACAAACAGGACGCCGACAACGGATAGATGGGAAGCCGCCGTCGTACAGATAGGAGGCGGCCAGCGGACGGTCGGAACGGGGAGGGGTGGAACCGGGTTAGATCGCGTCGGAAACCGGGGGCTGGCCGCGGGGGACGATGCGGAGCGAATGCCGGGCGGGCCGGAGGAGTGCTAGCAGCTTGTCGCACGCCCGTTGTGGGTCGCACGATTCGCCGCACGTGTAAATGTCGGCGGCCGCTTGGCGGCTCTCGGGCCACGTGTGCAACGAAATGTGGGACTCGGCGAGCAGGCAGACGAGCGACACGCCTTGCGGGCGGAAGCGGTGGCGCAGCACCCCGAGCACCTCGGCGCCGGCGGCCGCGGCGGCGTCGCGGAGCCATTGTTCCAGCACAGCGAGATCGTCGAGCTCGGCCGCTTGGCAGTCGAACAGGTCGAGCAGGCAATGGGTGCCGAGCGTACGTGAATGCATGGGAGATGGCGGGAAGAAACCGAGAAGGCTCGCAGGCCGACCGTGGCAGCGTGAAAAACGGGTCCACAGACGTCCAACGTAGGGGGGATGCGCGATTGTCGCAATCGGCGGACCCCGGGACATCGGCGAAGAGGCCACCCGATCGCGACGAAACGGGTCAAGTAGCCATACCGTCGCCTTTCTGATATACGGGGCGTTTCCGATCGGAAGTACCGAAGGAGACAGGAGCGAGATGGACGGTTTCGCGTTTTGGTTCACGCTGTTGGTCTTGGCGGCAACGCTGTTCGCTTTGATGCGCGACATAGGACCGCCTGATGTTATTTTTATTGGCGCCTTGGTGGTGTTGGTGCTGTCGGGCGTGCTTTCGCCGAAAGACGCGTTCGCCGGCTTCGCCAGTCCCAGCGTGTTGATGGTGGGCGCTTTGTTCATGGTGGCGGCCGCGCTGCGGGAGACGGGCGCGCTCGACCATCTCGGACAGCGACTGCTCGGCAAAGTCAATTCGGAACGCGGGGGCTTGCTGTGGGTATCGAGTGTCGCGACCGTGTCCTCGGCGTTGCTGAACAACACCACCATCGTGGCCATGCTGTTGCCGGTCGTGCTGGACTGGTGTCGCAAGCGGTCGATTTCCCCCAGCCGACTGCTGATTCCGCTGTCGTTCGCCACGATTCTCGGCGGCACCTGCACGTTGATCGGCACCAGCACCAATCTGGTCGTGCAGAGCAAACTGGCGGAGAAAGGTTTGCCGCCGATGTCGTTCATCGAGCTCGGTTACGTCGGGATCCCGTGCGCGATTCTCGGCTTGGTCTACTTGTTGACAGCGGGTCGTTGGCTGTTGCCGAACCGCAAGGAGTTATTGCAGCAGTTAGCGGAGACTCGCCGCGAGTATTTGGTGGAGATGATGGTTCAGCCGGGTTGCCGCTTGATCGGCCAGAGCGTTCAAGCAGCCGGATTGCGCAACCTGCCGGGTCTGTTTCTCATTGAAATCGACCGCAATGGCTCGATCATCGGCCCGGTCGCGCCCCAGGAGATCGTCCGGGATGGCGACCGCATGGTGTTCACGGGAGTGGTCGACACCATCGTTGACCTCAAGAAGATCCCGGGCTTCGTGCCAGCAGCGGATGAAACCTACGAGGTGAAGTCGGAACGGCAGCGGGGCCGCATGCTCTGCGAGGCGGTGGTGAGCGCGACATCGCCGTTGATCGGCAAAACGATCAAGGACGCCGACTTGCGGGCACGCTACAACGCGGCGGTGGTAGCCGTCCATCGCAACGGCCAACGCGTCACCACCAAGTTGGGCGACACGACGTTGCACCCGGGCGACACGCTGCTGCTGCAGACGGGCAGCCATTTCTGGCGCGCCCACCGCAACAATCCCGACTTCTATCTGGTGGCGAACGTGGATGACTCGCGGCCCCTGCGGCACGACCGGGTCCCGATCGCGTTAGTGTTGTTCGCCGGCATGATCACGTTACTGGCCACCGAGTCATTCACCGGTATCGATCCGATGATCTCCGCGTTCCTCGTGGCCGGTCTCATGATCCTCACCCGCTGCATTTCCACGGCGGACGCCCGACAGTCGATCGAGTGGTCGGTGCTGGTGGGCATTGCGGCGTCGTTTGGACTGGGAACGGCGCTCGAAAAGGCCGGCATCGCGCGACAGTTCGCCGACTTTCTCGCGCAGTCGACAGCCGGTTGGGGCCCGATCGCAGCGCTGGCGGCCCTGTACTTCGGCACCATGCTGCTCAACGAACTGATCACCAACAACGGCGCCGCCGTGCTGGCGTTTCCCTTCGCCGTGGAACTGTCGAGTTCGTTGAATGTCAGTCCGCGACCGTTCGTCATCGCCATCGCCATCGCCGCGTCATACGCGTTCGCTTCGCCGATCGGCTATCAAACGCACATGATGGTGTACGGTCCTGGCGGCTATCGGTTCGCCGACTTCGTCCGCGTCGGTCTGCCGTTGAACCTGTTGATGTGGGTGGCGGCTGTAACGCTTATTCCGATGATCTGGAGCTTCTAACCTCAGCAAGCGCTCTCGACCCGCCCCCGCACGGTCGATACAGTATCTTAGTTCCACTCGCGGCCGGCGTCGTTCCCAGATGGCCAACGTCGCCGCGATCCGTTTTCGACGACGTTTTTATCCCAGGCAAGCATCGTTCTAGGAGATTTCCACGAGACGCTCAGGGCAAGGAAGTCCACGAGCCAAAACGCACCTAAATGCATGATCGATCGGGGCTAGGAGACGAGCGGGAGCCACCCGATCCGCGGGCTTTTTAACCAGGAGAACCTCGCGTATGGCCAGCAAACACGGCTTCAAAGGAATGTCGTCCGCCCCTGTTGCGGACGCCGTCGTCTTACCTTCCTCTTCCCAGTCCCGCCTCTGGCAATTTCAGCTCGGCAGCCACCAGCAACTCAGCAGCCTCTGGCAATGCCGCATGTCTGTGACGCGGTTTCCAGTTCGCAGCGCGAGTAAGACGTTGGCGGTGAACATTGCGGCTACCTTGGCTTGGGTCCTACTGGCAGCCAGCTTGCCGCCCCGAGTCGCTCGGAGCGAGATGCCAATCTCGACCACTGCCGCTGTTCCTACGTCCGCTGTTCCTACCGCCTCGCTTCCGAGCGTCGCGGTTCCGACTGCCGCGGTTACGACCGCCTCGATTGCGGCTGCGGCGACCATTCCGATGACAGCGACTCCGATGGCGGCTTCGCCGATGGAAGTCTTGCCAGCGGAGGCGCTGGCTGGTGTCGAACGGCCGGCTGTCTTACCCGGTGGCGATCGCGGTTCGTTGGTCATCATGGGTGGCTCTGAGCGGTTTCAAAACCGGGTGATTTGGGAGGAGATCGTTCGGCGAGCCGGTGGGCGAGGCGCGCGAATCGCGGTGTTCCCCACAGCCAGCGGCAACCCGCAGGTGGACGGCGAGGATTTTGCGCGGATCTTGAATAACGAGGGGGCCGACGCTTTTGTGGTCCCGATTGCGCGGAGTTTCCCTGTGAATCCCGAACTCGCGGCTCGCGACCCGCAAGTCGCTGCCAGCGTGCGGCAGGCGACGGGCGTCTTTTTCGTCGGCGGCTCGCAGACGCGGATCCGCCAAGCGCTCGTGGGGCCGGCGGGCGAAGACACGCCGGTGCTGCAGGCGATCCGAGCCGTGTACCGGGATGGAGGCGTGATTGCAGGCACGAGCGCCGGGGCGGCGGTGATGAGCCGCGTCATGTTCCGCAGTCCACCCACCGTGCTGAACACTATGCTCAACGGCGTCACCATGGGCCGTGAAATCGATCACGGACTGGGATTCCTCGACAGCGACTGGTTCGTCGATCAGCACTGCCTGGTGCGTGGACGGTTCGCGCGCACATTGGTGGCGATGCGGGAGCAGGGCATCGATTTCGGCGTCGGCGTGGATGAGGATACGGCTTTGGTTGTCGCCGGCGACGAAGCCCGCGTGATCGGCCACAAGGGCGTTTTGCTCTTCGATCTGTCGCAGGCGGAAGTCGACGAGAACCAATCGGCGTTCAACATTCGCAACGCTCGGCTGAGCTATCTCGACCGGGGCGACCGGCTGAATCTGCGGACGGCGGCCATCACCGCCAGTGCCGAGAAGCTGGCCGGCCGGCGTATCGAACCCCACTCGCCCGATTTCCGACCGCGTTTCCGGAATCGGCCGGTGTTCAACGACATCCTCGGTAACATGGCCGTCCACGACCTCATGGTCCGGTTGATCGACAACCGTTATTCCGAGGGCCTCGGTTTGGCGTTTGACGGCGCGGCCGCTCTCATGGGGCCGACCCCGGGCTTCGAATTCCGCTTCTATCGCTCGGTTGATAGCGCCGCGTGGCAGACGGAAGCGTTCGGCGGCGACGATTACACCATCGCCCACATCCACCTGGACGTAACGCCCGTACAACTCATCGGGCCGCTCTACACGAAGTAGACGGTTCGAAGCGGCGATCACGTGAAGCGGCGATCACGTGAAGCGGCGATCACGTGAAGCGGCGATCACGTGAAACTGTGACGATGGGCAACTGCGATCGCGTGCAGTTGCGTCGATGCGCCATTGCGACCGGGCGGGACGTTCCACCACGCTCGCCCCATCCAGTCGATCCGGCCGCCAACCGGCGGGGGAAATGCCCTTCCCCCGCATGCTCTGATGCCTCAGGCGGCAGCACCCCGCCTACTTGGCATGTCGCGGCATCCGCCGGAAACCGATCTTGTCAAGCGCCTTTTAGACCTCGTCCAGCGTCTTCTCGCCAAAGTTGGTAATCGACAAAAGACTCTCGGGCGTGCATTCCAGCAGTTCGCGGACGGTGAAGATGCCTCGTTCTTCGAGGCAATTGGTGGTGCGAACCGTCAGACCGATCTCGGCCGTGCTGAGATCCAGTTTGGCGGACAGATCGCGAGTCCGCTCGCCTTCCGCGCTGAGTCGAATCCGAGTGACAGCCATCGAAAAACCCTCCCTGAGTGCCTGCATTCGTGGCAGGGATCCCACCCTGCTCAAACCGGCCGCACTATACCAACTGCGCCGAATTTGCTGAACACAAACCGGCCAATCCTGGAATATTTTTTCAAGAATCACCTTGGCGCAGCCGGCTTTCTGTTTCTCAGGAGCCCATCTGGGAATTAAACTACGCCCCGACGGAACGGCGGTTCGACCACTGGCGAACCCAATGTCAAGCGGAATCCCTCCTTTTGTGGTTTTATAATCTCCACTTTTCGGCTATTTTTTCTGGATATGCCGCGACTACGATCTGTCATGAATCTGCTGATTGTCGGGAGCTTATGTGATGTACCACCTGCCTAGTCGCGATATCCCAGCCTTTCCCGCTAGACGGATCACGTTTTGGAAAGCCAGTTTTTGGCGGGCCAGCGTCCAACGGCTCAGAGGGCAGTGGCACGGAGGGGCACCCCCATGGGGTTTCGTGCTGCTCGGAATACTCGTCGCCATTCCCGGCGGGAATCTCTTCGCACAGCGTGGTTTTGATACCCAGTTCCTCCAGAGTTTCAGCAACAATGTGACGAACAGTGTTGGCCAGCCGATCGGACCGAACCCGAGTTCGTTCGTTCCGTTTTCGCTGAATGGCGGGAGCTTCAATGGGCGGATCTTGGGTGCCGACCCGTTGGTGTCAGCGACTCTTGGGGTAACCGCCGGTGGGCTTTCCAGCGGTTACTACTACGATCTGCTCACCGATCAAATCGCTCTACGCCGCCTCTTGCCGCAAAACCCCGGGGGTCCGTCAGGTAATCCGGCGCTGCGCGATTTCTACATCAATCCGTTGTCGCCGTTTGTTTCCGGTTGGATTCCAGGGCCCGGATCATCGCCGCTTGAAGAACGTCTC
>CAIXSC010000570.1 GCA_903921945.1 uncultured Planctomycetaceae bacterium | reverse complement strand
GATTCGCCCTGAGCCAGCAGCGTTTCGATGCGGGCCAGGGACTCGATGCGATACACGGCCGATAGCGGATGGAAGTGTCCGCCGTCCAACGGCACGGCGGCTTCCTGCGTTCCGAGTTCTCCGGCCAGAAAACGAATCCACTCGGGACGCAACAGCGGCGTGTCGCAACCGGTCGCGAACACCGCCTCGATCGGCAGCCCTGACGGCCGTTCCGCGATCGTCTCGACGCGATGCTCGTCGCCTGGATCAACGCGTGGCTCGTCGATGCGACGCGGTCGGTTCGTGCCGAGATTGTAGGTGGCCACCGCGGCAAGGCCGGCTCGAAGGCCTTCCAGCGGGCCGGCCTGTTCGCGCTGGTCGCGGACGACTCGCACGGTGTCCGGCAGTTCCGGCAAAACTTGGCCGACAGCGGCGACCACCCATACAGGCTGGACCGCTTCGCTGACCTGTCGAACGACTCGCTGGAGCATGGTTTCCGCTTGGAACGGCAACCACGCCTTGGGGCGTCCCATGCGGCGGCTCTGGCCTCCGCACAGGACGATGCCCGCGACACGGATCATGCGAACGTCAATTGAGCGGTTCGGAGCCGCGATTCGGCTTCCGCCATCAAGGCGTCCTCGGCCTGCTCATCCGCCGCTTCGTACGTGACCGAGAATCGAAGGAAGGCCCCGGCGTCATCCCATGGCACTGTCACGATGGAATGTTGAGTGATCAAGTATTGGCTGGCGGCTTCGGCCGAATCGAAGGCGAGTCCGCCGGCGGCCGTCTTGGGCGCGGCGGCGTAGAGGAAATACGTGCCGCCCGGCATTTTCGCGTGAAAGCCGCAGCGGTTGAGCATCGCGACCAGTTTCTCAAGACGCCGCTTGTACTTGGCGCGGGTTTGCCCCGGAATCGTCGCGTCGTCCAGCGCGGCGGCCGCCGCCTTTTGGATCGCCATGAACTGCCCCGAGTCGCAGTTGTCCTTGACGTCGGCGAACGCCTGCACCAAGCGTTCGTGGCCGCACACCCAGCCGATCCGCCACCCGATCATGTCGAACCCCTTCGACAGCGAATGGACTTCCACGCCCACGTCCCGCGCGCCAGGCACGGCAAGGAAACTGGTCGGCTCGGTTTCGTAGGTCAACAGCGAGTGGGCCGCGTCTTGCACCACGACCACGCGGTTCGCTTTCGCCCACGCAATCACATGCTCGTAAAACGACTGCGGCGCGACTTTGCCCGTGGGACTGTTGGGATAGTTCAGCACCAACAGTTTCACTCGCGTCAGGATGTCGGCGGGAATCGACGCCAAATCGGGCAGGAAGTCGTTTTGAGCCAGCAGCGGCAAGCGATAGACCGTGCCGCCGTAGTAGCGAGTGTGCGTGCCGGCGACCGGATAGCCGGGGACCGTCATGAGGGTCACGTCGCCCGGATTGATGAAGCACGCCGGCAGCATCGACAACGCAGTCTTGGAACCGATGCAATGGTTGATCTCGCGAACCGGATCCAGTTCGACGCCAAACTGGCGCTTCATGAACCGAGCGACCGCCTCTTTGAACGCCGCGATCCCGTTATCGGCGTAGCCGCGATTCTCGGGGCGGTTGATTTCGTCCGCCATCCGCTGACGCACAGGCAGCGGCGCCATCGCGTCGTTCTCGCCGATCCCGAAGTCCACCAGCGGCCGATTCGGATAGTCGGCCAGCGCCTTCCGTTTCGCGCGCTTGATCTTCTCGAACTTGTAGATTTCGGTGCCTTTCCCGTAATTCGCACCTCCGATGCGTTCGGCGAAAAGCTGCTGAAAATAAGGATCGCTCATGGTAGGCCAGGTTCTCGGGGGATAGAGGCCCGCGACGAGACGCGCGCGGGCGGCGTGGTCAACTCCCGCGCAAGTTAGCCCAGCCCGCATCTCCCGGCAAGCCGGGAGTTACCCGGACTCGCCGCGACTCGGATTACCGCAACGGGAACGCCCACAACTCGGACTCGCTGCGATTCGTGTCTTGCCAGGGTTATGCGACGTTCGACTGCGGCGCTGTGCGATTCGTGTTACGACTGTCGCCGTGCGTGAATCCCGCTTTCACTCGCCTCGCGCCACTTGTTCCTGCGAGGGCCTCTGCCGATAATTTCGACATGGCCTAGTCCCGAAGTCACCCAAGACTGCGGGCGCTCGACGGTCCTGGTTGGGGGCGGCCCTGGTTGGCGGCGATCCCGGCCGACCGACTCCGCCCCGTCCGCGATCCGCCAACTCGTGAACGGCCATCCCACCTTGCCGCTTGCTCCTTCCCCTGAACATCTTCGCATCTTCGAATTCTGTCCCTTGGAGCCGTGTTGATGAACTCCCGACTCCGACGCTCATTCGGGCCTGCCGCCAGCCGAGTCCTGGGCATGCTCGCCATCGTCGCGCTGACAGCATTCGTGTTCGCCCCAGTGGCGGCGTCCGGCCAAGAGGCCCAGTTGCGGCACTTCGAATCGAAGGTGCGCCCGCTCCTGTTGCAACGCTGCGGCGAGTGCCACGGCCCCGAAAAGCAGGAAGGCGGGCTCCGAGTCGACTCGCCCGCCGCTCTGCGACGCGGCGGCAGTTCCGGAGCCACCATCGTCGCGGGCCAGCCCGAAAAGAGCCTGCTAGCCAGCGCCATTGGCTATCAAGATGAAGCCCTGCAGATGCCGCCCAACGGAAAGTTGCCGGCCACGGAGATCGCGGTGCTTGTCGACTGGATTCGAGCTGGCGCGAGCATGCCGGAAGACGCCGGCGCGCCGCTTCCGCAGCGATCGGTCGGGGATGAACAACTTGCCGAAGGCCGCCGCTTTTGGGCCTTTCAACCACCAGCGCCCCACCCCGCGCCGTCCGTGCGTCACTCCGCTTGGCCGCTGACCACGCTCGATCAATTCATCTTAGCTCGGCTGGAACAAGAACAACTGCCGCCGACGGCCGACGCCGACGCCGCGACATGGTTTCGTCGCGCCGCCTTCGACCTGACCGGTTTGCCTCCCGATCCCGAGGCGGTCCGTGAGCTGCTCGCGGACTCGTCACCCGACGCCCGCGCCCGCGTGCTCGATCGCTTGCTCGCTTCGCCCCGCCATGGCGAACGCTACGCGCGACATTGGCTCGACATCGCCCGCTACGCTGACTCGAACGGCTTGGACGAAAACGTCGCGTACGGCACCGCGTACCGTTATCGCGACTACGTCGTGCAGGCGCTGAACCGTGACAAACCGTTCGATCGGTTCCTCCAAGAACAGCTTGCCGGCGACCTGCTTCCGGACACGGCGCCTCCGTCAACCGCCGACGCCTTGGCGAATGCGAACGCGAACGCGAATGCGAACGCAGCGTCGGAGCCACTGTCCGAGGAACAGCTCGCGGCGCGGTACGAGCGGCTGGTTGCCACCGGCTTCCTGGCGCTCGGCCCGAAAGTGCTCGCGGAAGTCGACGAGAAGAAAATGGAGATGGATATTGTCGATGAGCAGATCGACGTGGTCGGCCGCGCGATTCTCGGCCTGACGCTCGGTTGTTGCCGCTGCCACGACCACAAGTTCGATCCGTTGTCGACTGCCGACTATTACGCTTTGGCGGGAATCTTCAAGAGCACCCGGACCATGGAGCATTTCCGCAAGGTGGCTCGGTGGTACGAGAATCCCACGCCCACCCGCGAGGAGCTCGCGCGGAAAGCGGCCTACGACGAACAGTTGACTGCGAAGAAGAAAGCGATCGATGAACGCGTGGCGTCAGCCAGTGCCGAAGCGCGGTCGCGGATCGGCGATATGGCGCCGCCCGCCGACCTGGAACCGCTATTCGCCGAGGCCGCCAAAGCCGATCTCAAGCGGCTCCGCGATGAAGTGAAAGCGATGGAGAAAGCGGCTCCCGTCTTTTCCACGGCGCTTGGCGTCGCCGAAGGGGCGATCGCTGAAGTGCCGATCCACGTTCGTGGCAGCCATCTGTCGCTTGGCCAAACGGTCGCCCGCCGGTTTCCGCGGGTGCTGGCGACCGAAGCCGCATTCCGACCGGATCAAAGCGGCCGGCTGGAACTGGCCCAGTGGCTCACGCGACCGGATCATCCGCTCACCAGTCGAGTGCTCGTCAATCGTTTGTGGCGCTGGCACTTCGGCCAGGGGCTTGTGCGTTCCACCGACAACTTCGGCAAACTTGGCGAACGTCCTTCCCATCCCGAATTGCTGGATTGGTTGGCGCGGGACCTGGTCCGCCAACAATGGTCGCTCAAGCGGTTGCATCGCGATTGGATGCTGTCGCGGACCTACGGCTTGAGCACTCGCAGCGGAGCGGCCGAACGCGAGCGGGACCCGGAAAACCGCTGGCTCGCGCGGGCCAACGTGCGGCGGCTGGAAGCGGAAGCGATTCGCGATACGCTGCTGTCGGTCTCCGGCGGTTTGGAGCTATCGATGGGTGGCTCGCTGTTGCACGTGAAGAACCGCGAGTACCTGTTCGATCACACTTCGAAAGACGGTACCAAGTACGACAGCCCGCGGCGATCGCTGTATCTACCCGTGATTCGCAACAATCTCTACGACGTCTTCCAACTGTTCGACTACGCGGACGCCTCCGTGCTCAACGGCAATCGAGACGCCACAACGGTCGCACCACAAGCTTTGTTCCTCCTGAACAGCCAGTTGGCGACGCAGGCCAGTTCGCGGCTGGCCACGGCCGTCCAAGCCGCCGCCACGGACGACGCCACGCGGGTCGCATGGTTGTACTGGAACGCCTACGGCCGCGGCCCGACCGATGCGGAATCCGAACGCGCCTTGCGTTTCCTGGCGATGCCGCCGGTCGAACACGCGGCCGCGACCGACGCCAGCCAGCGGACGATTCGAGCTTGGACGTCGCTCTGCCAAGCGATCTTGGCCTCGAACGAGTTTGTGTATCTGCGTTAGGTTCGCACGCGGGGCTCGTTAGCTTCTTGCAAATTTCGCGGTATCGATGTCGCGAAGCGGTTGGGAGAAATCGTCATGCCGAAAGACAACAGGACTCGCCAGGATCGGTTTTCGCCGGCCGATCGGAGCTTGGCGGGCGCGACAAGCGCTTCAGGCGCGACTAGCATCTCAGGCGCGACTAGCATCTCAGGCGCGACTAGCATCTCAGGCGCGACTAGCATCTCAGGCGTGACTAGCATCTCAGGCGCGACTAGCATCTCAGGCGTGACGAGCTCTTCGAGCGCGACGAGCGTTCCGCGTTCGCGTCGCCGGATGCTCAAGGAGGCGGCGGCCGGATTTGGATATGTCGCGCTCGCGGGACTGTTAGGCGAGGAACAGTCGGTTCGAGCGGCCGATCCGCTGGCGCCGCGTCCGGGGCATTTTCCCGCGCGGGCGAAGCGTGTGATCTTTCTGTTCATGAAGGGCGGTCCGTCGCACATCGACACGTTCGACTACAAGCCCCTGCTGGCCCGCGATCACGGCAAACCGTTGCCGTTCGACAAGCCGCGAGTGCAGTTCGCGCCCACTGGAACGATCTACCAATCGCCCTGGAAGTTCGCGCGCCATGGCGAAAGCGGATCGTGGGTCAGCGAGCTGTTTCCCCATGTGGCCCGACATGTGGATGATCTGTGCTTCCTGCACTCGCTGCATGGCACCAACGCCGCTCATGGCGGCGCGCTGCTGAAGCTGCATACCGGAAGCGACAGTTTTGTCCGGCCGAGTATGGGTTCATGGGTGGCGTATGGCCTGGGCAGCGAGAACCGCAATCTGCCGGGGTTCATCACCATCTGCCCGACACTCGCCCACGGCGGCGTGAACAATTGGAGTTCCGCGTTTCTACCCGCCGCGTACCAAGGAACGCCGATTGGCAACGCGAGTGTGGCGGCGGACAAAGCGAAGGTCCGG
>CAIXSC010000569.1 GCA_903921945.1 uncultured Planctomycetaceae bacterium | reverse complement strand
CGGTTGTCCGCCATGAACGCGCGGACGGACTCGGCCGTGGGCGGCAAACCGGCCAGGTCGAGATAAACTCGGCGGACGAACTCTTCGTCCGTACACAGTTCGCTCGGCGCGACCTTCACCCGTTGCAGTTTCTTGTGGACCCATTCATCGATGTAATTGTTCGTCGGCGTCGGCGTCCAAGCGAACCCGGCGCGGTCTCCCATGCAAATGATGGTCGTGGCGGCATACGCGCCGTCGTAACGTACCAACACCGGAGCCTCGCCGCGTCGGAGCAACGTGAGCACGCCCGCCGGATTGGCTTCAATCACTTCGATGTCGCCGCTTTCCACGAACGCCTCGCGAGTGACGTCGCGAACCGAACCGTCGGTCAACGTCGCGATCACAGCCATCTGTTGCTTCATGCCCGGCCGCGGCACGATCGGATTCTTGGGAAACACTTCGATCGACGCGACACGCGGGGCCGTCAGATCCTGCTTGACACCCGACGCGATCCAACTCCGCAGCAATTCGTAGTACGGTTCGCCAACGTTCATCCGCACACCACCGACGTGCGGAATGCTGCCTGTGGCCTTGAGCAGCATGAGACTCTGGTCCGGCGCCGCGCGATTGAACCGCCGGCCGCCGATGTCGTCCACCAGCGACCGATGGTCGTACAGCGGATCGTAGCCGCGGAGCGACAGCTTGAAGCCCACTTTGCCGTCTTTCGCGCCGTGGCAAGTGCCCTGATTGCAGCCCATCTTGGAGAGCGCGGGCTGAATGTCCCGAACAAAACTCGGGTCGTACTCGCGGCCGGCTCCAACCACTTTCACGTTCACCTTCAGCACGCTGTCGCCGTAGCGGAACGACAACTGCTCCTCGCCGTCGGCCTTCACCGTGACCAGCCCCATCGGCGACACATTGACCGTTGTCGCCGGCGCGGCCAGCTTCGCCATCCGGGTGAGATCGACGAGTTCACCTTCCGCCGTGCGTCCCAGCACCAGCAGTTGCCGATAGTCGAACCGCGAACGCAGTTCGAGCGTGGTGGGATAGGCTTCGAGCGACGTCACTTTCACGCCGTCGGGCAATGTTTCCGCCGGCGCATCGGCGGCGACAGCCGTCGCCAACCGCACTCCGTTCCCCGAAAAGCTCGGCAGTGTGCCGGCCGCGGCGAGCGTCATGGCGACAGCCGTCCATCGCATGAACCGGGCCAAAGCCGCTGGTTTGCTGATTCGCATCATTGCTAACGCTCCTGGAAGAGTTACTTCGCCGCCGCTACCGGCTGGCCGACGGGGACGGGGAAGAACGCTTTGACGATTTGTCCGGACGCGGCATCGACCAGCCGCACTTGACCGTCGAACCCGGCGCAAGCCAGCGTTTTGCCATCGGCGCTGAAGGCGACGGTGAACAACCCGCCGCTCGGCACTTCCGCCCGCATCACCTGGGCGCCGTCCGTCACCGAGTAGACACGCACCTCGCCCTTGCCGTCCAGGCTGCTGACCGCGGCGATCCGCTGGCCATCGCGGCTAAACGCGACGCAGTAAACACGTCCGGGCAAGGCGGGAAATTCTCGAATCAAATTCGAGTTGTCGCCGATCTGCCGGGCTTTGTCCCGGACCATTTTGAAGATCTTCGGGGCGCCATCCGCGCCGCCTACGAGCAATTCGTCCTTCGTCGGATGGCGATCCACCGAATTCAGGCCACCCTTGAGCGCGCCTGGCGTGATGCTCGTGATGTTGTCGATGAACCGCTGAGTGCCGAAGTCGATCAACTTGGTCGACATGTCGCGGCTGACCGTGATCACATGGTCGGAATTGACCGAGAACGTGGTATCGAGCACCCAGTCGTTATGCGCGCCGTTGAAGAACACTTGCTTGCCCGTTTCCAACTCGATTGCGCGCACCGTATTGTCCGGGCAACCGAACGCGACGAATTTGCCGTTGGGCGACCATGACGCCCCGTACAGCGTGTCGTAGCCCACGGTGTAAGAGAGTCCGAGTTTCTTCTCGGCCACGTCCCAGATCTGCAGTTCGCCCAGTCGCCCCGGCGAGCCGCCCGACACGGCCAGCCGCTTGCCGTCCGGCGAGAACTTGGCCGACTCGATCCGCTCGGACAAGCCAACGAGCCGAGCCGCGAGTTCCGAACCGTCCGCCTTGGCGATCAAAACCTCGTGATACCCTGAGACTGCGAGGAACTGGCCGTCTGGCGAAAAATCGACCGAAGTGAGCACGGGAGCCGCCGAGTACACCGGGGGACGCTGCATGTCGAACTGTGGGCGGGCCGATGCTGGCGAGTCATCGTTTGCCCCTTCGGCGATCCACCGCTTGACCAATTCGATTTGAGGCGCGGTGAGTGCGGGTTTGCCTTTGGGCATCAACGCTTGGCCGTTTGTGACCACGATCTGCGCCATCAACTCGCTCTTGTCCGGTTGCCCGGGAACGATGGCGGGCGTGCCCGACTCGCCGCCTTTCCGCATCGCGTCGGCGACGGTCATGACGTAACCGCCGCTCGACTTTGCCGGCTGGTGGCAGCCATGGCACTGGGCCTGAAAAATCGGCCGGATATCGCGGAAATAACTGACGTTCGCTGGCCCGGCGGGCGGATCCGCCGCCCTCACGGAACGCGACCCGCCGTCCCCGATCGCTGCGAATGTCAACAGCGACAGGCCGATAACCGACAAATACCGCTTCATCCGCGTCAGCCCCCCACCCGTAACCATCAACCGCCTAGAATGACTTTCGACTATATCCCGCAATCTCCCGTCGGGCAACTCGCGAGCCGCCCCGCGATTCCGCCGTGACCGAGCCGGCGCCAAAGCGTGTTGGCCGAGGCGTATTGGGCGCGGTGCCATACCAGAAGCGGTGTCTTTTCCCGAGGCATCGGCCGCAGGTGCGGATCGGCGTCCTGCCCGATCGGTAGCAGGCACGCATCGCAGTGGGCAGGTCATCCACCATCGATTCGCCCGCCAGCTTCGTTTCCCGCCGAGCCGCAGGCGACGGCCGGGCCACCAAACCGCCTTCGCCTCACAAAGCCAAACCCCGCCTCCAACCCGCCCATCTCGTTTCCCGCCGAGCCGTAGGCGACGGCCG
>CAIXSC010000568.1 GCA_903921945.1 uncultured Planctomycetaceae bacterium | reverse complement strand
CTCTCCATGTGGCTCGCGCCGCCGTTCATGAACAGCCAGATGACGCTCTTGGCCTTCGGCGCGAAGTGCGGTTTGCCGTCGGGCGGGGCCCAGGAGCCATCGCGGGCGATGCCATCGCGATGCAGCATCGCGCCGAGGGCCAGCGACGCGAACCCCGACAGGAACGCGCGGCGCCGCAACCGCGCGTCCCATCCCGTGACTTGCCACGACTCTGTGGTTTGATCGCGCATCGCGCCGTCTCCCTTATCGCACCGTGACGAAATCGTTGTGATTGAGCAGGACCCAAATCAAGTTGGCCCTCGACTGCATCGCCGATGCCTCGCCCCGCGCGCCGTCCGGCAGCGTCCGCCATGCCGCCAACGCTTGACGGCTGGCAGCGAGTTCCGCGTCGTTCGGCGCCGCGCCGAGCAACACTCGGAAAGCCAGTCGGATGTAAGCGTCGTCGCTGGCGTCGGCGTTGGCGTTGGCATTGGCGTCCGCGGGCCGGTTCGCGGGCGCAGACGCAAGTTCAGCCATCAGCCGTTCGCTGATTGGCTTGGCGGCATCGAGCACCAGTTGGCTGTTGGAGAGCGCGAGCGCCTGTTGCGGCACGATACTTTGATCGCGCCGATAACATTCCTTCACGAGTGCTTCGTCGAACATGGTCAGGAACAGGTTGCGTTCGTTGTTGGAGTGGAAGAAATACAGACTGCGGCGTTTCGATGTCGGTTGTTGAGCTTGCGGCACGGAAGGGCCGCCGAGCGTGGTGTCCAACGATCCGGCGAGCGCGAGGATCGAGTCGCGGACCGCCTGCGATTCCAGCCGCGCGGGCACGCGTCGCCATAGCCAGCGGTTTTCCGGATCCTTCGCCAAGTTCGACTCGCCGTTGCCACCAGCGGCGGTCGCGATCGACGACGATAATCGATAGACGGCGGACCGGGTCATAAGCCGGTGCATGTGCTTCATGCTCCAGCCATGATCCATGAATTCGGCCGCGAGCCAATCGAGCAGTTCCGGGTGCGAAGGGGGCGTGCCCTTGAGTCCGAAATCGAAGACGGAGGGCACGAGCGGCATGCCGAAATGTCGCAGCCACAAGTGGTTCACCGCGACGCGGGCGGCGAGTGGATTGCGGCGGTCGACGATCCAGGACGCGAGCGCCTTGCGACGGCCCGTGCTGCGTTGTTGGAAGACAACCATCGGGTCATCGGATCCCGAACTGAAGAAGCGCGTGGGTGTCCATTTGGCTCCGACGAATCGTGTGAACTGCTCGCCCGGTTCGTCGACCTTCTTGAGCGCGTCGTTGAGCTTCTGGTTCGTGGTGGCGACGTCCTTTTCAGCGGCCTCTTTCTTGTCGGCGGTAGCGCGCAGCCGTTTCCATTCGGCCTCAGCGACCGCGACTCGCGCGAGTGCTACGGCCAATTCACGTTCCGCCCTCACCGCCGCTCGAGCGGCCGGTCGAGCGGGTGCGGCGTTGGCCGCGTTGCTGGGCGCGAGTTCACGTGCCTCGCGGGATGCCTCGCCCCGCCGCTCGACGCTCGCGATCTCCACGTCAACGGCCGCCACCGCCAGTTCGGCGATGCGGATTTCCAGTTCCGCTTCGTCCACTTGCCGCTGCGCTTCCTCGACAGTGGCTGGTTTCGCCGGAGCTGGCGTTGCACCCGCGGTCATGGCGGGAGTCGTTGGCGTGGCCGAGGGTTCCCGCAGCGGCGCGGTCGGGGCGAGCGTCGCGAGCGAGACTTCATGGAAGCGCACTATGGCGTCGAACGCGGTGATCAGCAGCCGGCCGTCGCGGCGAGCGAGTGGGGAGCGCCACGCGACTTGCGGTTCGCCGTTCAGCGATGCATTGACGAGCGTGTCGCGAACTTGAAGGCGCAACGTGTATTCGCGGTTCAGTTCGACGGGGCGCATCGCGGCGCCGTTGGCTGGGTACTGCCACCGGCCGCCTTGATGGAAGGCCGCTTGCACCTTGGAACCGCCGGAAACAGCGCTGACGTAAAGATTTTGCTCGCTGTCGTCCGGCTTTTCGGAGCTGGCCGTGGGATCTTCGGCTGTCGAATCGAACGCGATGCCGACGCTTCGCCATCGGCTGCCGCCGAGAATCGTGAAACGCAGCGTCATGTCGAAATCTTTTGGCGCCGGTCCCCGATAGCGGAGCGCGGCGCGCGTGGCGCCGTCGCGCCGTTGGTCCAGCCGGCCCGGTTCGTGTTGCCAGTCGCCGCCCAGCAGTTCCCAGCGGCCCTTGTCGAGCGTCGCGAACGTGTCCTGGAAAAGTCGGCCGGGTGTAGCAGGGGATGCGGCGGTTGGTGATGCGGCGGCAGGGGATGCGACGGCAGGGGATGCGGCGGTGGGGGATACGGCGGTAGGGGATGCGGCGGCTGGTGATGCGGCGGTGGGCGAGGTGGCGGCTGGGGCCGTTGCGGCCTTGGCCTTTAGTTCGGCCAGAACGCGTTGGCTCGCGGCCAGCTTTTCTTGGGCGGCGGCGACTTTTGCTTTGGCCGGCGTCTGTTTCGCGCGAGCGGCGGCGAGGTAGGCTTCGGTGACGTGTGGACGGTGATCGGGTTGCCAGGCTTCGATCGGCAGTTCAACCGGTTCCACGGGGAACTCGGCGAAGCGCAACACGGCGGGCAGTTCGGGAGCCAAAACGCGGGATTTGTCGGGATCCTTCTCCTGGCCGCGGATGAACAGGTACGTGGGCGTTTCGGGCCGGCCATCGAAGGCTCGCGGAATGCCATTCCTCTCCAGGTCGGATTCACCTGGGATCATGTCCATGCGAACGTGGTACGGTTCAAAAAACGCCCGCATTCGGTAGTAATCCGCATGGTCGATCGGGTCGTATTTGTGGTCGTGGCATTTGGCGCAGTTGAGCGTCAATCCGAGAAACGCCTTGCCGACGTGTTCGACCGTGTCCTCCATCCACTGGTTGCGATTGAAGAGGAAGTAGTTGCGGGCCAGGTAACCGGTGGCACGCAGCTTCCCGAGATCGTTCGGGGCGAGCTCGTCGGCGGCGAGCATCAGTCGGACCATTTCATCGTAGGGCGTGTCGGCATTGAGCGATTCGATGATCCAG
The DNA here is from genome assembly GCA_903921945.1 of uncultured Planctomycetaceae bacterium. Taxonomy (GTDB): domain Bacteria; phylum Planctomycetota; class Planctomycetia; order Pirellulales; family Pirellulaceae; genus CAIXSC01. The sequence continues at coordinate 5,129 of CAIXSC010000568.1, read as the reverse complement.
TCGCGCCAATGCCAGATGTGTTGTTGGCTGTTCCGCAGCTGTTGGCCTAATCCCCACCAATCACTGTAGCGCCAGACGTCCATCCAGTGACGGGCCCAGCGTTCGCCGTGCCGCGGATCGTCGAGCAGTCGGTCGACCGCGCGTTCGTACCAGCCTGGGGCCGTGTCGCGTTCGAAGGCGTCGAGTTCGGCGGCGGTGGGCGGCAGGCCGATCAGGTCGAGCGACAGGCGCCGGAGCAACAGCGATCGCGAAGCCTCGGGATTGGGCGTGACGCCGGCTTGGCGGTGGCCGGCGGCGACGAAGGCGTCGATGGGGTTGTGGCCCCAGGCGGGCGCGTTCGTGGGCGGCATGGGCACAGCCGGCCGCTTGATGGGCTGAAAGGCCCAGTGCGAACGCGGGTCGGCAGCCGGTTGTTCGTCCGTTGGCGCCGGCGCGGAGGCGTCGATCCAGTCTTTCAAGGCCTTGATTTGGTCCGCCGAAAGCGCCTCGCCTTCGTGTTCGGGCGGCATCCGCTGCGCCTTGTCGGAGGCGGTGACGCGGGCGATGAGCAGGCTCTTTGACGAATCGCCACGGATGATCGCTGGTCCCGAGTCGCCGCCGCGAACCATGGCGGCGGCCGTGTCGAGCCGCAGGCCGGCCTGCTGCTTCAGCGCGCCGTGGCAGGAGAAGCAGCGATTCTGCAGCAGCGGTTTGATGTCGCGCAGGTATTTGGCGGAGTCGGTGGCGGTCACCGCGGCGAGCGGCGCTGCGGGAAGCGGTGAGGCCAGCAGCGGCCAGGCAAGCCATGTCGTGAACACCGCGAGAATCAGCCGGGGCATGGCCTGTTGGCGACGCCAAACGATCATCCGTCCCATGGTCGCCGAGTCGCTGTGCGATGGTTGGCCGGACTTCTGGTCGAGTCGTGGGAGCAGTTGGCACATGGCTTGGCTCGCGGAGTTCGACAATCTGCGGACGTGGATCGGGGCTGGGCACCAATCAACACGCGTGAATCTATAATAATCCCCTCCAGGCGGGCGTGGGGAGCGGGGGACGGCCGAGAGGTTTAGCGGCTAACTGACCCAATCCGCAAGGCGAGGCCAATCCGTGGAAAACCAGATTCCTGGAGACCGCTTCCATAGAATTGGGAACTCGGGGACGCGCTGCGCTGTCTAATGCGGCAAAGGGAGGAACCCAACATGACATTCGGAACAGGCAAGCGACCGTTTCGCGGTTTAAGGTCTCTGTGGGCGGTAGCGTTGATCGGCGGCTTGGCGAGCGGCTTTGTGGGCGGTGGGGCAACCAGTCCCGAACCAACGCCATTCGGAGCCGTCGTTGGCAGCGATCCACGAGCGGAAAGCGGCGGGAGATGGAGTGACCGGATCTGTGGTTGGTTCGGACCAAGACTCGCCTTGGGGCAAGGGTTTTTGTTGCCGAATGAGCCGCGGTCCGATTTCCGCTTGCCCCGACCGCCGCATCCCGGCCCGCCGTTCCCAATGCCAATTCCCCCGGTGTTTCCTCCGCCACCTCCTCCGCCACCGTCGCCCGTTTATGAAATCAAGCAGCTTGCGGTCCAGGGAACGCTTGTGGATCAAGTGGCCAGCCTGCAGGTGACGCAAACATTCCGCAATCCGGGTTCGGTGCCGATTGAGGCGGCATTCGTCTTCCCTTTGCCGTACGACGGAGTCGTTGACCGCCTGACGTTCCTCGTCGATGGCAAGGAATTCGAAGCCAAGATGCTGAACGCGGACGAGGCGCGGCGGATTTACGAGTCCTATGTGAGGCGGCAACGCGATCCGGCGTTGCTGGAATGGATCGGCACGGGACTGCTCAAGACGAGCGTGTTTCCGCTGCCGCCGGGTGCGGAACGGACGGTGACGTTGCGGTTCAGCCAAGTTTGTCGCCAGAGCGGCGGCGTGACGGAACTTCTGTTCCCGTGGAGCGCGGCTCGGTACACGGCGAAACCGATCGAAAAGCTGTCTTTCCAGGTCACTTTGGAGTCGACGGTCCCGCTCCGCAACGTCTACAGTCCGTCGCACCTGTTGGAAGTGAAGCGTCCCGACGATCGGCGGGCGGTCGTGTCGTTCGCGGCGACGAACGAATCGCCGCGCACGGATATCCGGTTGCTGTACGACGTGGGCCGCGAGGCGGTGGGCGCGAAGGTGCTGTCTTACCGGCCGAACGCCGACGAGGATGGTTATTTCCTGATGATGGCGACGCCCGCGATTGAGGCGCCGATGGGAGAAGCTCCGCGGAAAAACCTGGTATTCGTTGTCGATCGCTCGGGCAGCATGAGCGGACCGAAGATCGAGCAAGCGAAGAACGCGTTGAAGTTCGTGCTCAACAATCTCCGCGAGGGCGATTTATTCAACATCGTCGCGTATGACACGGAGGTGTCGTTGTTCAAGCCCGAAATGCAGCGGTACTCGGATGCGACTCGCGGCGAGGCGCTCGGCTTCGTCGAGGGGTTGTACGCGGGTGGAAGCACGAACATCGACGGCGCGTTGCGGGCGGCGTTTAAGCTGTTGGCGGATTCCTCGCGGCCCAACTATATGATCTTCCTCACTGACGGTTTGCCGACAGTGGGCGTGACCAACGAGGGGCGGATCGCCACCGCCGCTCGGGAAGCGAACCGGGTCCGGGCTCGGATGTTCGTGTTCGGTGTAGGCTACGACGTGAATAGCCGGTTGCTCGACACGCTGGCCCGTGACGGCTTTGGACAAACGGAATACGTGCGTCCCTCCGAGGACATCGAAACGCACATCAGCCGTTTGTACAACCGGGTGGGGCAGCCGGCGTTGAGCGACGTCGAGTTGGAAACGCGATTGGAAGGTGCGCGTCCCGAGCAGGGGCCGCCGCTCAATCGCGTTTATCCGAAACGCATTCACGACCTCTACATGGGCGATACCTTGGTTGTTGTCGGTCGCTACAAGACGCCCGGCAAGGCTTCGTTCCTCATGAAGGGAAAGGTGCAGGGGCAGCCACGGACTTTTTCGTTCGAAGCGGAGCTGGTTGCGAAATCGCCCGAAGGCGCGCCGGCTTACATGGAAAAACTGTGGGCCGTGCGACGCGTGGGTGAGATCATTGATTTGATCGATTTGAATGGCCCCAACTTTGAGCTTACGGAGGAACTGGTGTCGCTCGGTAAACGCCACGGGATCCTGACGCCATTCACATCGTTCCTCGCGGACGATCAACCGATGGCCGGAATTGTTCGTCCCGGCGGCGCCGCTGGGCCGTCGAATGCGTCCGCGGCGGCGACCGGCGGTGGAACGCCGTTCTCCAAAGGTTTAGAGGCCCGGGCCATTGCTGGCATCAATACGGACATCATGGTCAAGCCGGCTGATGCTGCTCACGAGGCCGGCAATCGACTTCGGCGTCTGGCCGCCGATTCGGGCAAGGAGGCATTCTCACTGCGCGCGAACAAGGGGCAAATGCAGGCCGCCGCGCAGGCCCCGGCGGCTGGTGGCGTGACGGTCGCGGACTCGGCCTCGGATGGCGTCGTGGTCGCCAACAACGTGCAAAACGTCGGTGACAAGACCTTCTACTTCCGTGGTGGCCGTTGGGTCGATTCGCTGGCAGAGATGGCCGATCCCCAAGCGATTCGCAAGGTCGCGAGGTTCAGCGATGACTACTTCGCACTGGCCCGGCAGCATGGCCGGAAGTTCGCCCAGTATCTGGCGTTGGATGGCACGGTGCAGATACGGTTGGGGAGCGAGGTGATCGAGGTCGTCGATCCGTAACCTGGAAAACTGGCCAGATTTTGTCAAGCTGTGGCAGTGAAGCCGTGCGCGTCGGTTGTACCCCGTGCGCGGCCCTGCCGTTTGTGTTTTCATCCGCCTTCATCATTGGTCGATTAAGAACACGGAGGAGATCGTAAACCGAGCTGGGGAATCGGCCATGCCACTTAGCAACCGTTGGCGCCCGCTGGCGGCCGTGATGGGCCTGCTAGTGGCTTTCGGCGATTTCCATCGGACATGGCTTCCGGCGGCGGAGCGTCCCCCGTCAGCGACAGAGGAAAAGGAATTCCATCCCGACGGAAGCGTGCGGATCATTCGGCACGTGCGCCGAGACTCGGCGGGCGGGAAACAATTGCATGGTGCCTGGCAATGGTGGGACATCGCGGGGCGCCTCGTCGCTGACGGGGAATTCGAGAACGGACTTCGCGAGGGCCGTTGGCGGCGGCTCCATTCGCTCGAAGACTCTCCGGCCCTGCGGGATTCGGCTTACAGCGGCTTTGAATTGCCCCTTCTTTCCGAAGCCAGCTTTCGCGCGGGCGAACTGGACGGTGTCTGGAAAACGACGGACGCGCGTGGGCGCGTGGTGAGCGTGCTCCGATACGCCGAGGGTGAACGAAACGGTATAGCCGAATGGTGGTTCCCCAGCGGGCGGAAGTCGCAACAAGCCGAATATCGCAACGGCCGTCTTCACGGCGAGTTGGTTCGCTGGAACGTCGGCGGGGAAGAGCTTTATCGCCGCGGTTTCGACGACGCGCGGGAACTCGTCATGCAGACCGCCTCCTATCCCGGCGGACAGCGACGACAGTCGCTCACGCTGCTCGCCGCGCCGCTGCTTTTGGACCGACGCGACGATTGGTGGACAGCCACCCGTGCGGAACATCGTCCGCAAGGGCATGACGAGCGGCATGGAATGACCGCGTTGTGGCACGCCAACGGCCAGATTGCTCGGCATGGGGCCTTCGAGCATGACCTGCCGGTTGGCACGCACACATGGTGGTTCGCGCAAGGGCAAAAGGCGGTCAGTGGCGATTATGTCGACGGACACGCCGAGGGTGAATGGATTTGGTGGCGGCCGAGCGGCCAGGAGCGGGCCCGCGGCACGTTCGCTTGCGGCCTGCCGGTCGGTGATTGGCGGTGGACTCGCGTCGACGGTTCGACGGTCACCGCCGCCAGCGAGCAGGTCGTCGCGTCGTCGGCCGGACGTCGGCCGGGAAAGGGAGAAGTCGCGAGCCACTCCACGGTCCGCACCCGATCGCCGGAGAACGGATTACCCTCGTCCAACCTTCGCGTCGCCGCTCTCGATCCGCACGCGGCTTTGCTCGCGTTGTTCGGCACGCAATGGCCCCAGCGCGACGCGCCGCCGACGCCACCCGCGATGTTGGCAACCGCGCAAGCGGCGCGCGTCGAAGTTCG
>CAIXSC010000567.1 GCA_903921945.1 uncultured Planctomycetaceae bacterium | reverse complement strand
CACTCAGCCAAGCAACACTCAGCCAGGCAACACTCAGCCAAGCGCCACTCAGCCAAGCAACACTCAGCTGAGCGTTACACAGCGGAAGCGTCTCTCCGCCCCGAACCTGCCCACCCGCCGAGCACCCGTGCGTCTGGCCTCCGACATTCACGCCAACCACGGCGGTAGTATACCAGTCCGATCACCCAGTCGGTCGAGGTGTCCGTCGTTCCTTAGCTCGTTGGCTCGCTCGTTGGCTCGCTCGTTGGCTCGCTCGTTGGCTCGCTCGTTGGCTCGCTCACCGGCCACTCAGCTCCTCCGTTCGTTTCCGCGTTGCTCTTGCTTCGCGGGCCGATTTTTGCGATACGCCGGCTATGAATCCTCCTAACGCGCCGGCCGCCGAGCCGCGGACGATTTGTGTCTTCTTGCCGAACTGGGTCGGCGATGTGGCGATGGCCACGCCGGCGCTGCGGGCATTGCGTCATCGGTTTCCCGCGCCGACGAGAATCGTTGGCGTGGGAAAACCGCATCTTTTCACGGTGCTCGAAGGCACGCCTTGGCTGGACGACACGCTTGCCTACGACCGCCGCGGCGGGAATGCCGCGCACCGCGCGGCTGCGGTGATCAAACAATTGCGAGACCTTCAGATCGATATGGCGTTGCTGTTCGCCAGTTCGCTCGCGACCGCCTGGGTGGCCTGGCGAAGCGGAGCGCGGCGGCGAATCGGGTTTGCTCGCAACTTGCGCGGCTGGCTGCTCACCGACCGGGTCGCCGAACCTGGTTCGTTTTGGAACAGAACACCGTGGCCGACGGTGGACCAGTATTTAGCGTTGGCGATCGCCGCGGGCTGCGAAGTGTCTTCACGGACATTGGATATCACCACCACGGCGCCAGACGAGCTCGCCGCGGACCGGATTTGGCACGATTTGCGGCTCGGCGGCCGACGCGTCGTCTGTGTGAACAACCACTCGGCGGGCGCGTCGTCGCGGCGGTGGCCTGAGGATCGTCTGTTCGCACTTTGCCGCCGCTTGGCCGACGACCCGACCAACTCGGTGCTGCTCCTGTGCGGCCCCAAGGAACAGGAAAAGACGGCGGATTGGGCACGGCGGCTCGACCACCCCCGCATCCATAGCCTCGCCGGCCAAGACATGGCGCTCGGAACGCTCAAAGCCGTGTTGCGGCGTGGCGAGTTGCTGGTGACCACGGACAGCGGTCCGCGGCATCTGGCCGCCGGGCTGGGAACTCCGGTTGTCGCGCTCTTGGGGCCGATCGATGCGCGCTGGACCATGAATCACCACCCGGCGGAGATCCGGCTCTCCAAACCGGTCCCATGCGGTCCGTGCGGCAAAAAAACCTGTCCGCTCGCCGACCATCCCTGCATGACCGGCATCGAAGTGGAACAAGTCGCGCAAGCCGCCTTCCGACTACTCAATCCATCGCAATCGCAACGGCAATCGCCAATCGTTCGACTCGGAGCGTAATCGCGACGGACTGTCATGAGTTGCCAGTTGCCAGTTGCCAGTTGCCAGTTGCTGGTTGCTAGTTGCTGGTCGCTAGTTGCTGGTCGCTTGTTGCTGGTTGGGGTGGGCCTGCGTTCAATCTCCATACCGCTCAAAACTCGATAATGCCTTGTCGATTTTCATGTTCAGTCACCGTTTTCGCGTGACGGCCGGAAATCGATCGTCAGCGGTGCTACGGCACGGCTTCACGAGCGGCTCATCGGTGCCGGTCCATTGGCCAAAGGCCAAACTCAACGGAGCGTGGGGTGGCGCCCCAGGACGCGTGACCGACCAACGACCCATGGTTGGATTTCGTCCGAAGTCCACGACAATCATGTCGTGAACAGCGGCCAGTTGATCGGTGTGCCAGGGCCGAGGTCAGTGCCTGGGCCGATGCCGTTGACAGTGCCGCGGCCAGTGACAGGGCCGAGGCCGTTGACAGTGCCGTGGCCAGTGCCTGGGCAGCGGCGGCGTCCAACCACGCGTCGCGCTATCTCACCCTGCATTTGAAGCGGATGACGCCGCCTTTGCCGACGGGGAGCGGGTCGACGATCTCCCAACGCAAGAGCAGGGATTCGACGTCGTTGGTTTGCGTGCCGAAATTGGCATTCAGGTCGCACTGGGCGCTGCCGGGGACGTATTCGAGCCGTGATGTCAGGCTGTCGACGATCGTGACATTGCCAACTCGCTGGTCGCCGACGTTGTCGAACCGCAACGTGAAGTCGATCTCCTCGCCCGGATTAGCTTCCGATTTCGAGGCCACTTTGACGATCCGCATCCGCGGCTTTCCAGGCGGCATCTCGAACTGCACGGTCTCGCCCGGCTGGTAGGCACCCTTGGCTTCGTAGGCCAGCGAGCCGCCGATGGTGACCTGGACGGACTGGTCGGTGGTCCAGGTGAGGGCCGCGCGAACACGTTCGGCCAGCCGCGCCTTTTCGTTGGCGTCGAGCGACCCGTGGCGGATCACACGAAAATCCTCGTGCGGCATGAAGTGGTTCGCCAAGCCTTGCAGGGGCTGGACGCGTTGCATGTTGACGCCGCCCGTGCGATCGAACAGCGCGACACTGCTGCGGAAGTTGTGTTCGAGCACCGGTTGGCGAGGTTGGATGGCGGTCGTTACGCGGAGACGCGTGTCTTGGCTATTGAGCCGAACGAGGTCATTCGCCCCGGCCGCTCGTTCAGCACCCTCGTTGATCTCCAGTCCATACACTTTTCGCACCGAGGCGAATCGCGGAGCGTAGATCGGCACGCGGTTGCTAGGAGTGACCTCGGTCCGCCCCTGAAGCGTGTCGAAGTGAGCGACGGTGTCTTCTTGATCGATGCCGCGAACGGTCCAATCGCGGTCGACTTTAACTGGCACATCCCGGTCGCCGCCATCGAACAGGTATTCATCGTAGGGGTAGGGGCCGTAAATCCCGTCGGGTTGCCAAACGCCGGCTGTTCGCGGGTCGACGAGCTGCGGACCGGCCATTGCGCCCTGAGGCGGACAATAGGCGCTGCCCCGAGACGCCCCCGGCCCGCCCGTGAACGCCTCGGGGGGAAGGGTAGGCGGGTCGTACGACACTTGCCGCACTTCCTGATCATCGACGTCGCTAGCGACCGCGGCGGTCGGGGCTGAGGCTGAGGTCGGGACTGATGTCTGGCCGGAGGCTCGGGGCGGGGCCGAGACTGGGGCCGTTGCTGGGGCCGAGCCTGAGGCGGCGGATGGGGCGGCGGAGGCGGCCGAGGTGGCGTCGTCATCTAGCGTTCCCTTCGCCAGCGACGCCGGACTTGGAGACGCGACGGAGGCCATGGGGCCGGTGGCGGTCGAGCGGCAGCCGGCATGCGGAGTGGCGAGAGCCAGAGCGGCGATGGCAACGGTGGCGAGCGGTCGGCGTCGGAAGCGAATAGTCATCGTGGGCCCCAGGGATCAGTGGTTCGCGACTCGAGAGGGCTTTGAACCCGACGGTGATGGACGGTGAGCGTGCAAGTGCGGCCGGAAGCGACGGTATTCGGTTCGTTAGCGGCGGCCACTGGGTGAGCGGGGCGGTGTGGCGATCCGTGTGGGCCGCGGCGCGAATGCCGGTTCTTCCAGTCCCGCGTTGCGCGCCACGGTGGCCGGCTTGTCGAATAGCAAGATGGGCGGCGTGCCGAAGTCGATGCCCAGGTTGGTGGTTTCGCGCCTTAGGTCGGGGACTCGCGAGCCCATTCGCAGGATCGCCATGGGGCGGCCGAGTTCGTCGGCCAGCCTCAGGGCGTCTTGAGCGGCGGGCGCTTCAAAATACGGTTGGGGGCTGTTCGCGTCTTGGCGGATTGGCAACGCTCGATGCGGATCTTCCAAATAGATGACCCGAGTCACAAACCGGCCCTCGATGGCCAGTCCGAGTTCTTCGAGCGTTAATTCGATCGGAATGGGGAACCGCAATGCTTGGCCGGGCGGCGGGTGCAGGCGGCTGACGACTTCCACGGTCGGGAAGACTTCTTCCGTCTCGTGATCGGGGATCCGCGACACCTTGAAGCGGTAGACGCCACCGATCAGCATTCCGGCGAGCAGGCTTTCAGATTTTCCCTCGGCGAAGGCTCCATCGACGGCCGGCGAAATCAGCGTGCCCTTTGGGGCGCGGAGCTCGACGGGCTGGAAGTAGCCCGGCGTTGGTCCGCCGCGCAGGGCCTGTCCGCGTCCAACGACACCGGGCGGAAGGTCGGCCGAGTGGAAGTAATGCGGCGGTCCCTGCTGAGCGGTCAGCATCGCAGGGCAGAGCAGGGCGGCGCTGAGGGCGGCAAAAAGCGTAGGGAGGAACCGCATCGGAGTTCTCCGGGAAGAGAGCGGCCGCGCGGACCGAGGTCCGCGCGGCCGGGGAGTGAAGGGCGTTCGCTAGTGAACGTGCTCGTGCGTCTGGTAGCGAGGAACACCGTTCATCTGGTTCGCATGGATCGACTGCTCGCGGATCCAAGCCCGCGACGCCGGAGCCGGGTAGCTAAAGCCCGGTTGTTGCTTGACATGCAACTTGACCTTGCGAGTCGGCGGCGGCATGTAGACCGGCGTGTGGTTCCGCATCACATGCTTCTGCAAACCGGCGGGCGAGCCGAGCGGAATATGGGGCGGGCCAGGGAGTCCGATCGGCGTGCCGGACATCGGCATACCGTACTGCGCCGTGGTCACGCCGGAAACGTAGTTCGGCAGCGATGGCGGCATTCCGCCTGGACCGCAGGCCGCAGCGGCGAAACCGGCCTCGGCGCCGCCTTGCATCCCCATGAGCCGCAGGCCATCGTCGTTCGATCCGGGCAGTTCGACGTCCTTGTTGCCCATGCGGATCACCGCCAGGATCGAGCCGCGCCGGTCGGCTTCCACGATCGGATCCGTGCCCGGATCCAAGCGGGTGCTGACCAGCGTTTCCACGCCCGCCAACGCCAGCTCTTGGAACTCCGGATCGGGCAGGTAGATCACCTTCGTCACGAAGTTGCCGGTCAACACTTGATCGAAATCCTCGTCCGTGAACTGGACGGGGATCGCGTTGTGGGCGAGGAACGGTTCGCTCCGCGAAGTCGAAGTCGCGACTTCGATCGTCGGGTACAGCTCAACGCCTTCCCGGCCCACGATGTTGGTCAGCTTGAGGCGGTAGATGCCGCCCTGGGGAAAGTTTTGACGGCCGGGGACAACGAGCGGCGTCGAATCAAACTGGCCGACGCCTCCGACATCCCAGCGGACCTGCATTCCTTCCTGTTTATGGAACCAGATTTGCGCGGTCGGCTCGGTGGCCGGCATGCTGCCGCCACCCATACCGACGACGGGTGCCATCGGCTGTTCGACCGGCGGAATCACGCCCGGTCCGGGGCCGCCAACGCCGGGTCCCGGTTCCAGCAACTGCTGGGCGGGCGGCAAATTGTATTCCTTGATGCCCGCACAGCCGGTGGCCAGCGCCACTGCCATGCAAGCCACCCAATGCCACGCTCGGATCTTCATGATCTCCCCCTCACGGCCCCTTTGGCGAAATCGAACCGGGACGTGCCCGGTTCGGAAGCAATCGGAATCCAGTCGCTGCGATCGCCAAGCTGAAGCCGCGGATTGTCTTGCGCGGCGACGGTACCTGACGTAGACCCGCCGGGGCGAGGGACGTAAAATCCCGTACAACCGGCCGTGGGAACGCAGACGTTTTTCTCTGTGAAGGTATGTTCGGCCCCTGGCGGCGAAATTCTTTGGCAAAATCCGCACAACCGTCTAATGAGGAACAACTTGCCTAGCTTTCGGGCTGTGCTCATGGGGACGGTCCTCCTTGCGGCCGGCGGACTGTGGCTCGGACGCAACGGCGTGCCGCCGCGAGTCGCCGCTTGGCTGCCCAAACCGCTCGCCGGCCGTCTGAGCTTGATGAGTCGCAAGTCGGAGCCCGCCGGAGGCGCCGAGGGGCCGTACTACTGGGGCCAACAGGCGGCCGACGTCGACACCGCCGCTCCCCAACCCGGCGGCCCGCTGCTGGACGAGGCCGCCCGCCGGCTCGTCGCGCTTCCGCACTGCGAATGTAAAATCCGACAACGTGTCGAGGTCATGGGCCAACAGCTCGCCGGGGCGGGGAACTACGCCCAATTGGCCACCGCCGAAGTCGATCGGACGCGGGTCCGTTGGGAACTGAAGTTTCAAGTGGGCGATCGGCTCGCCTCGGTTCAGCAAGTCAACGATGGCCGGTTCTTCTGGAGCCGTTACGATCTGCCCGGACGCCAAAGTCTCGGACGCGTCGACCTGCGAACGCTCCGTGACGTCCAGCAACGTGAATCCAGCATTCCGCCCGAAGCGGCACTCCGCAGTTGGCTCGCCTTGGGCGGACTGTCCCGGCTCCTCCAAGGCTTGAGCGACCACTTCGAATTGGGCTGGGCCCAGCCTCGCGTCGTCGAAACCACGCCCGTATGGGTGCTGGTCGGAACGTGGAAACCCGCGTCGCTCGCGCGCCTCGCGCCCACCGCCAAAACACTCATCGATCAAAGCCGCCCGGTGCCGATCGACCGACTGCCAGCCCACCTGCCGGATCTCGTCGTGGTCGTGCTCAGCCGCGACCCCCGTTTGCCGCTGTTCCCCTACCGCGTCGAATACCGCCGGTCGCGCGATGGCATGATCCGCGGCACCGAACCGCTAGGCGTGGCAGCCGGCGACCCATCGCGGGGCGGCGGCTCCGCCGACGCGGCAGCGGCCGGCGATCGCGCTCTGGATGATCGTGTGGCCGGCGCGCGTGCGGCAGATGAGCGTGCGGCAGATGACCATGCGGCCGGAGATCGTGTGGCTGGAAGCCGGGCAGGGGAGCGGACACGGGCGTCGGGGGCCGCTGGCCCGGGATTCAGTGACGATCCCCTGCAATCCCAGCGGCTGGAGAACACCGCGGAGCTCGCCGTGCTCGACCTGTTCGAAGTGAACATCGACACGCCGCCCGACCCTCAGGGCTTCGTCTTCCAACCACCGGCCGACCAGCAAGCGCTCGACGAAACCGATCGTTTCCTCGCTCCGTGGCTCGCCGCGATCCCTCCCGCCTCCTAGGTTCCGCATCGAGTCCCCGAGTCACCCACCATCATGACGCGCATTTTCCTCGGCTTGGCCTGTTTCGCATTCGCCCTGCTAGCGATCAATCTGTTCCTTGGCCTGGCTGTTGGCGATTACAACGGCTCGGCGGCGAATTGGCGGAAGGCGATCGCCGAAGTGCGAGCGATCGAGCGGACTCGGCCGAAACGCGACGATCCCGAATTGCTCGCGGCCCGCGATCGTCAGCAGGAGGCCAACCAGGCGATGGAACCGATGCGAGGGCGTGTCCGCATCCACTGGCTGTTCGGATTGGCGTCGGCGCTGGTGACGGTGCTGGTGAACAGCGTGACCGTGACCTACTTCATTGGCACCAGCCGCTGGTGCAAAGAGGTCTGCGAAGCCTACTCGCTCGATCCGGAATTGGCGGCGCGTTGCCTGCGGCTGAAGCGGCGGACATTCCCTTGGGCCTTTGGCGGGATCATGGCGATCCTGGGAATTGTCGCGCTGGGCGCGTCGTCGGAACCGGGGAATAGCTTGTCGGAAAACCCGGCGGCGTGGGTCGATTACCACTTCCTTGCGGCGTTGGGCGGCTTGGCGTTCATTGGCGGGTCGTTTCTGCGACAGGCCACCAGCATCCACGCGAACTACTCGCTGATCCAATCGATCATGGAGGAGGTCCAGCGAGTGCGGAGCGGCCATGGCTTGGAATCCGCCGAGGAAGGAGCCTGACATGCGTGCTTGTGTCCAGCGGGTCCGCGAAGCGAGCGTCACCGTGGGCGGCGAGGTCACGGGGCGCATCGGCCGCGGTGTGCTCGTGTTGCTGGGTGTTGGCCGGGAAGACCGCGTCGAGGACGCCCAGTACCTTGCCGACAAAATTGCCGGTCTGAGAATCTTCGACGATGCCGACGGCAAGATGAATCTCGCGTTGGCTGATGTGGGCGGCGCGTTGTTGGTGGTGAGCCAATTCACACTCTGGGGCGATTGCCGCAAAGGTCGCCGGCCTAGCTACATCGAAGCGGCTCCTCCCGAAATCGCCGAGCCGCTTTACGAGGCTTTTATTGGCGCGGTCGGAGCCCTTGGTATTCCGACCGCCACCGGACGTTTCCGCACCGACATGCAGGTCGCGTTGGTGAACGACGGACCCGTGACATTATTAATCGATAGCCGCAAGGCGTTTTAACCGCCGCGTCGCAAGGAGGCGATCGCCATGGAGACGTACGACATCATTATGCTAGGCCTGCTCGTAGCCGCCACGGCTTACGGGGCCTTAAAAGGACTGGCTTGGCAGATCGCGTCGCTCGCGTCGTTGGTGCTGAGCTACCTGGCGGCTTACAAGTTCCGGGGCGAACTGGCGGCCAAGATCGACGCGACGCCGCCGTGGAACGTGTTCCTGGCGATGCTGATGGTGTATGTCGCCACCTCGTTGCTGATCTGGCTGCTGTTCAGAGTCGTGGCGACGACCATCGACCGGCTGAAGTTTCGCGACTTCGATCGGCAAATGGGAGCGCTCGCCGGCTTCGTGAAAGGCGTGCTGTTTTGCGTCGTCGTCACGCTGTTCGTCGTTACGCTGCTGGGAGAAACGGCCCGGCGTTCGGTCGTGCGCTCCAAGTCCGGCGCCTACATCGCCCGCTTGCTCCACGATACGGACAGCGTCATGCCGTCCGAAATCAAGGCGGTGCTGGCTCCCCATATCGCGCGGCTAAACCAGGAATTGGATCCGACATCGAAGCCGCCAACGGGCCCTGGCATTTTCGAGAGCGACGAACCGCGGGTCGCCGGCGGTGACGGCGGCACCGCTTGGGACAAGATCCTGCCACGGCCGCGACCGGGAACGCTCGATCTGCGCCGCAGCGGAACCGTGGATGGCTCGGTGAATGACGGGAGCGATTCCGGCGACAGCGGAAGCCGCCGGAGCCGCGACACGGTGCCGGTTTCGCCTTACGGACGTCGGCCATTCTGAGCAACGGATCGACTTCGCGACACGGATAACGATGTTCGCGCTACGAGCCGCGAGTCCAGGAAAAACGAGACTCGCCAGCCACCAGGGAAGGCGATCGCGAAACAGCGGCTAGGGCTGAATTCGGCCGAAAAACCATGGGCCAAAACGAACATAAGAAACATTATCGGACGTTGCCCACCGGCCCCAGTAGCCCTGAAATCGACGCCCGCCAGACGGCCCACCCCCGCGAAAGCTGACGGCAGACGCCAGAGCGCAGACGCCAGGGCGCGGACCTTCGACCGCAGCCCCCAGACCGTTCGCACACGGCACGTCGCGGACACCAGACCGCCGACGATAGACGTCGAGACGCGACCGTCGGCGAACGAGCAACCGCCGGCGACCGAACGATCTTCGGCGCATGGCGAATCGAGTCGCGATCGCCTGGATTCGTCGCCGAAGCCGATGGGTCGTTACGCGGTACCGGTCGTCGCCTGTTCGAGGAACACGCCCATGCGGCGGAACTTTTCGTAGCGAGCGGCGATCAACTGATCGACGGGCTGGCCGACGAGTTCACGGAGTTGCCGCACTAGATACTGTTTCAGCCGAGCGGCCATCGTGTGATGGTCGCGATGAGCTCCACCCGCCGGCTCGTCCAAGATCGCGTCGATCACCCGGAACCGCAGCAAATCGGCCGACGTGAACCGCAGGGCCTGGGCGGCCTGCTCGCGGTAGCCCCGGCTCTTCCAGAGAATACCGGCGCATCCTTCGGGACTAATCACCGAATAATACGAATGCTGCAGCATGGCGACGCGATCGCCGACGCCGATGCCCAAGGCGCCGCCCGAACCGCCCTCGCCGATCACCACGCAAATAATCGGTGTCTCCAGCCGGGACATCTCGAACATGCTCTGGGCGATCACGAGTGCTTGCCCCCGTTCCTCGGCCCCGACCCCTGGATAGGCCCCGGGAGTATCGATGAAGGTGATGATCGGCAGCCGATATTTGGCGGCCATCCTCATCTTCGCCATCGCTTTCCGATAGCCTTCGGGCTGCGGGCAGCCAAAATTGCAAGCGGCCCGCTCTTTAACCGTCCGGCCCTTTTGCTGTCCGACCACTAAGACTTTATACCGGTCTATTTTCGCGAATCCAGTCAGCACCGCGCGGTCGTCGCCGAAATGTTTGTCTCCGTGCATTTCCATAAATTCGTCAAATGCCAAAGACAAATAGTCTGACGAATAAGGACGATCTTTATGACGGGCGACTTCCACCGTTTGCCACGGTGTTAAATTCGAATAGACCTGTTTAATGACATCGCCCAATTCGCGGCGCAAATGGCGCAGCCGCTCCTCCACTTCGGGCGGCCGGTCCACCGACTGCTCCAAGACGCGGATTTGTCCTTCCAGCTCGAGTATCGGCTGCTCGAACGCCAACGACGTTTGCGCGCTGCTCATACGTTTCCACCGGCAGGGCTCCGCCCTACCCTTTCAATTTCACCTTGAAAACCCGTATCGTGCGGAAAATCTTGAGAAACTCGTCCATGCTCGATGGCCGGTCGTCCCGCGATTTGGCCATCATCCGCATCACCAGCGAATTGAATTCCGGCGTCAATTGCGAATTGATCGCATGCGGGTTCGGCACCGGCGCTCGCAAATGCTTGCCGAGCAGATCCTCGGCGGTAACGCCGGTGTAGGGGACTTTGCCCGTCACCAGTTCGTACAGCATGCACCCGAAACTGTAGATGTCCGACCGGTAGTCGACCGCCTCGCTGCGAATCTGTTCCGGCGACATGTAGCTCCGCGTGCCGGCGATCTTCGAACGGCCGCTGAAGAGTTTCGCGAGCCCCTTGGGGGGACGGATCGAGATCGCGAAGTCGATCAACTTCACGTCGCCCTCCTCGGAGACCAAGTAGTTGTCCGGCTTGATATCGCGATGGACCCAGCCTTGGCCATGCACGTAATTCAACCCCTCGGCCGCCAACTCGATGATCCTTGGAATCACCGGCAGCAGCGGTTCCACCCCGCCTTCCCTGAGCAGCAGCTTCAGGTTTTTGTACTGGCTCAGTTCCAGGATCAGGTACGCGATATCCTTGTCCGTGTTGAACTCGTAAATCTCGATGACGTTGGGGTGTTTGAACTTCTGGGCCACCTCGAACTCGTGCTTCAACAGCGCGATTTCCTCGGGCTTTTTCGCGTGTTCCGGTTGGAGCAGCTTCGCGGCCAGCCGCTTGGAGTCGCCGTCCCGGATCACTTCCCAGATTTGGCACGTCGCGCCGTCGCGGATCCGCTTCAAACGCCGGTACTGTCCGATGTAATCCTTACCGCGTGACATTCGTGGCAGCCCCGTCAAGCTCGACCCAACCGAAAAAACACTGGTTCGCGGGTAGAGTCTATCGGAATCGGCGAGTCGGGAAAAGGCGATCGAATCAGCCTGGTTGGACAACTCCCCCTGAGAGGATTCGCCCATATAACTCGCGCAGCCGCCGCGTCATCGTCTCATGGCGGAATTGGTCGGTGAACCGCGCCCTCCCCTGCCCTCCCAGCCGCGTTCGCTCTTCCGGGGAAACGGCAAGCCGGATCAGGGCGTCCGCCAACTGGTCGACGGCAAGCGGCGGCACGAGCCAGCCGGTTTCGCCGGAGATGACCACTTCGCGGGCTCCATCCACGTCGAAGCTGACCGCCGGCTTGCCCGCGATCAGCGCCTGGGGCAGGGCCCTGGCCAGTCCTTCCCGCAGGCTGGCATGCACCAGGATGTCCATGGCGCCCACGAGGGCTGGAATCCGGCTCGGCGGGACCAAGCCGGTGAAGCGGAAGTGGTCGGCGAGTCCCGCCTCCGCCGCCCGCCGTTCCAGTTCGCCGCGCAGCACTCCGTCGCCGACGAAGAGAAACCGGACTGCCGGACAAGCGGCAACCACGCGTTGAGCCGCCTCCAAGACAAACTCGTGGCCCTTCAAGTGAAACAAGCGAGCGATCTTTCCGATGACCACGTCGTCCGGTCGAAACCCCAGTTCGCGCCGCGTTGCGTCACGCCATCGATCGGCGGCCAGAAAAGGTTCCACATCCATGCCGCTGTGGATTGTGATGAACTTCGATCGCGGAGCGACTCGGGCGTCGACGAGCAGTTCGGTCATGGCGTCGGCCACACTGACCAGGGCGTGGCATCGGCGCGCCGCGAATCGCTCGGCCCACTGAAACGGCAGCCGCGCCCACCAACGTTGGTAGGGATGGAAAGGCGCACCGTGGACCGTGTGGATGATCGCGGGCACTTCCAGCGACCAAGCGGCTAAGCGGCCGATCACGCCGCCTTTCGCGCTGTGCGTGTGGACGACGTCGGGCCGGAACTCGCGCAACAGCCGTTTCACGGCGCGGTAACTCGCCAGATCGCGCCAGGGATGGATCGCGCGCCGAAGAGCGGGCACCTCTGCGACCGCGAACGGCAACGGCGCGTCCCCGGCCAGCAGCAGGTCACCCTCCGGTCCCAGCGCCGGGCCTGTGATGAGCAGCACCTCGTCGCCGTACATGGCGACCAGATCGCGGCAGTTGAACAGCGTGTTCTCCTGCGCGCCTCCGACGATCATCCGGGTGATCACATGCGCGACGCGCATCAGGCCTCCTGTTCCGGGGCGTCTTCCAGTCGCAGTCCGGGCGCGATCTCCACTCGCAACAAACACAAACCTTGGGGCGGCGCCGCCACTCCCGCCGCGCGGCGATCCCGCGCCTCCAGTACCCGGGAAACCCAGGCCGGCTCCTCGCGTTCCCGGCCCACAGCGACCAGCGTGCCGGTGATGTTGCGGACCATGTTGTAAAGAAAGCCGTCGGCTTCGACCTCGAGCACGACTTGCGAGCCCTCCAACGATTCGCGACGCTCGACGCGAATATCCAGGATGGTTCGACGCGTGGAGAGCCGCTGCGAGCCGGTCGATTCGAAGCTGTCGAAGTCGTGCGTCCCCAGCAGTCGCAGGGCCGCGTCGTGCATCCGCTCGGCGTTCAATTCGCCGCGCACGTACCACGCCAAGCGACGCGACAGGACGCTCCGCAGGCGGCCATCTTGGATCGTGTAGCGGTAGCGTTTGCGGACCGTGTCCCGCAGGGCATGGAAGCCGGGCTTCATCTCCTCCGCATGCCGCACCACCAGATCATCGGGCAGCCGCGCGTTAATCGCCATCGCCAGCCGCGAGGCCGAAAGCCGAGTCCGGCTATCAAAACTGACAATTTGCCCCAAAGCATGGACACCGGCGTCGGTGCGGCTGCAGCCGATCGCGTTGACCGGCTCGCCCCCAAGCGCCGCTCGCAACGCCAGGTCCAGTTCCCCTTGCACGGTTCGCTTTTCGGGCTGCCATTGCCAGCCCGAGAAGTCGCCGCCATCGTACGCGACCGTCAGTTTGAAGGACCGCATCGCCAGCTCCACCGCCTCGCTAGAACGCCACCGCCCACGCGGCGCCGCCGGAGGGCAGTCGACTACAGCCGCGCGGCCGGTTTGCGGGCGATCAACAGTTCCGCGATCTGTACCGCGTTGGTCGCCGCCCCTTTTCGCAGATTGTCACTCACGCACCAGAACGCGATGCCCGACGGGCTGGAAAGATCTTCGCGGATCCGCCCCACGAACACGTCGTCTTTGCCGTCGCACTCTTTCGGCATCGGGTAAACGCCCGCCGGCAGATCGTCTTTCACCGTGATGCCGGGGAAAGCCTCGAAGGCCGCGCGTGCTTCGGCGACCGTCAATTTCCGCGCCGTCTCCACCAACACGCTTTCGCTGTGGCAATTGGTCACCGGCACGCGGACGCAAGTCGGGCAGACCTGGATCGAATCATCGCCCATGATCTTGCGGGTCTCATACACCATCTTCATCTCTTCCGAGGTGTAGCCTTGGTGCTTCGGCGAGCCGATTTGCGGGATCAGATTGAAGGCGATCGGGTGCTTGAATGTTTGGTACGCGTAATGATCGCGTGAAATCGCCGCGCGAGTCCCCCGGTCAAGGTCTTCCTGGCCCGCGACACCCGCACCGCTCGTCGCCTGATACGTGCTGACAACCACTCGCCGCACCGTGGCCGCATCGTGCAGCGGTTTGAGGGCGACAACCAACTGGGTCGTCGAGCAGTTCGGCGAAGCGATCAAGCCCTGGTGCGAGTCGACCGCCTGCGGATTGACCTCGGGTATGACGAGCGGCACTTTGGGGTCCATCCGCCAGTAGCCGCTCTCGTCGACCACAACCGCGCCCCGCTCCACCGCCCACGGCGCGAATTCCTTGGCGACCTCGTCAGGCGTGCTCGCGATAACCAAGTCGCCCGCATGGAACGATTCGGGCCGCATCTCCTCGACCGTGTATTCGTGGCCTTTGAACGTAATCCGCGTGCCGGCTGACCGCGCCGACGAGAGAAAACGGATACTCTTGAACGGAAACGCCCTCTCCGCCAAGAGTTGCAACGCGATACGGCCCACGGCGCCCGTCGCGCCGACCACCACGACATTCTCGTACACAAACCGGCTCCTATGAAAACGCTCGACGGCCGCGACGGCGGCCGATGAAGCCGGTCAGTATACTTGCGAAAACCTTATCGGTTCAATGCGTCTCGAACGGTGATTCCCAATGTGCGGCCGCTTCACGCTCTATTCGTCCCCCGTTGTGCTCGCCCGCGAATTCGAGCTCGGCGCGCTCCCCCTGCTCTTCCCTCGCTACAACATCGCCCCGACTCAACCCGTGGCCATGGTGCGCATTTCCGCGGAAAGTGGTGCGCGCGAATGGGCCTTGGCTCGCTGGGGCTTGGTGCCGTCGTGGGCGGACGACGTGAAGATCGGCCAGCGGATGATTAACGCCCGCTCCGAAACGGTCGCTGAAAAACCGTCGTTCCGCGCCGCCTTCCGTCGCCGCCGCTGCCTCATACCGGTCGACGGATACTACGAATGGCAGGTGTCGCCAACCGATGGCAAGCGGCCGTTCTACATCCGCCGCTTCGACCAACGGCCGCTGGCGATCGCCGGTCTGTGGGAAAGTTGGCAGTCCCCCGACGGAACCCCTTTGGAAACCTGCACGTTGCTCACCACGGCCGCCAACGACCGCTTGCGGCCCATCCACGATCGAATGCCCGTGTTCTTGGACGAGCCTTCCCGACAGCTATGGCTCGATCCTGAAACACCGGCCCCTGCCCTGCTCCAACGGATGCAGGCGGCCAACGACGATCTCTTCGAGACGATCGAAGTCTCTAAACGCGTGAATAACCCGCGACACGAAGCGCCCGACTGCATCGAGCCGCTGGAGACACGCCATCCGCTAGAGACACACGAACGCCCCGCGGCATCGCCACCAAGCGAGTGACCCCCAAAAAAATCGCCGCATTCCACATTCTGCATTCCACATTCCACATTCCACATTCCGCATTCCACATTCCGCATTCCACATTCCACATTCCACATTCCACAT
>CAIXSC010000566.1 GCA_903921945.1 uncultured Planctomycetaceae bacterium | reverse complement strand
TGGCCGAAATCTCGGGCCCGAGTGCCGATCGGCGCCGCCTGTGGCCGAAATCTCGGGCCAGTGTGCCGATCGGCGCCGCCTGTGGCCGAAATCTCGGGCCCGAGTGCCGATCGGCGCCGCCTGTGGAGAATCTCGCTTCCAACCCGGCCGTCGCCTTCGGCTCGGCGGTAAACGAACAGGTCGCGGTAAACGAACAACCGGTGGTCTTCGCTTGCTTCCATCGAGTCGGGTTGATACGTTTGTCGATGGATAGAAGTGCGTGCACGCGAAATGGCTTCGACCGGCAAGAGACGAGGGGAGAGCGAACGATGCTTTCAGTACGCGATGCGGCGGGCGGGATGGGGCGACGCGATTTCCTGCGGATCGGCACGCTCGGGATGGCGGGCGGGCTCGGCGCTTGGTCGTTGTCCGATTTGTTAGCCGCCAGGGCGAACGCGGCTCAGGCGCACCGCAACGTCACGGACAAGTCGGTCGTGTTCCTCTTCCTGCATGGCGGTCCGAGCCAGATCGAAACGTTCGATCCGAAGATGGACATGCCGGCCGAGATCCGCAGCGCCACGGGCGAAATCTCCACCGCGATCCCCGGCGTCACGTTCGGTTCGTCGTTTCCCCGGATCGCTTCGCTGGCCAAGCGAGTATCGATTGTCCGGTCCTATCGAACGGGCGACGGCAACCACGACATCAAACCGATCGTCAGCCGCCAATCGCTGAACGCCAACCTCGGCTCGCTCTATTCCCGAGTGGCCGGTTCCAATCATCCTGTCACCGGCATGCCGACGAACGCGGCGTTGTTTCCGCGCGCGGTCGACGATACGACCCAGCCCGCGAATTTCGGTTTCGGCAAATTCGACAGTTCCGGGCTGATCGGTTCGGCGTACGCGCCTTTCGTGCCTGGTGGCGGCGGCCACATGCAGAAAGACATGCAGCTCGCGTTGAAGGCCGAGCACTTGGATGACCGCCGAAATCTGCTCCGGGGTTTGGATGTCATCAAGCGGTCGATCGACGCCCGCGCGCTCGAGGGACTGGATCGTTTTCAGGAGCAAGCCTTTCAGACCATTCTGGGCGGCGTTGCTCGGGCGTTCGATCTTTCCCAGGAAGATCCGAAGACGGTGGCCCGCTACGACACGGCTCCGCTGGTGCGTCCTGACCAGATCAGCCGCAAATGGAACAACTACAACAACTACGTCGACAACGCGAAGACGCTCGGCAAGCTGTTGCTGCTATCTCGGCGGCTTTGCGAGGCGGGTTGCGGCTTTGTCACCGTGACGACGAACTTTGTTTGGGACATGCACGCCGACGTCAACAACGCGACGATGGAAGAGGGCATGCAGTACATGGGCTTGCCGCTTGACTTCGCCGTCTCCGCGTTCCTCGAGGACGTCGCCGCTCGCGGACTCTCCGACAAAATCCTGTTGGTGGTCTCAGGCGAAATGGGCCGCACGCCGCGCATCAACAAGAACGGCGGTCGCGACCATTGGGGTGGCCTTTCGCCGTTGCTGATGGCGGGTGGCGGTCTACGCATGGGGCAGGTCATCGGCCACTCGACTCGCGATGCCGGTGAACCGCTGAGCGAACCGATGGGCATCGAAAACCTGCAATCGACGCTCATGCACACCTTGTTGGACGTACCCCAAGTTCG
>CAIXSC010000565.1 GCA_903921945.1 uncultured Planctomycetaceae bacterium | reverse complement strand
CCTGCCGCACGCCAGCACTCGCCACGTGCCCGGGAATTCCGTAGGCGGGAATCAGCCCCCTGCCAGCACTTCCCGCAGTACCGAGCGCCGCAGGTAGGAGCGCCGCAGGAAGGAGCGCCGAGGGAAGGAACGGAATCGGCCCGAAAACCGGCGGAAATGACCGCTAGCCGAACCAGCCAGCTTTTTCGAACGCTTTAACCGCCTGAGCCTCATCGGGATGAATGTCGAACAGCTTGTTCAACTTCATGATCTTGAACACCTCCATGATGTTGGGGGAGATGTTCGACAGCTTGACGTTCAGCTTGTCAGCCTTGCACTTCTTGTGGATGAGGATCAGCTTGCCGATCATGGCCGACGACATGAACGCGACGTTTTGGAAATTCAAGACGATCTTGCCGTGCTCGGAGCGGCCGACCATGTCGCTCAAGTCGGCATGAATCTGATTGATCCGCGATTCGTCCAGGATCTTGGCATCATTGAAGTAGATAACCAACACTTCGCCGTTCTTCTGCGACCAGACCGAGCTCATGAGGCCGATTCCTGTTTTTCCTGGAGCCCTGGGCAGCCCGGGGCGAATTGCGTCTTGGCCAATTCCGTGGTCATTCCGAAGGTGTTTAGGGTGTAAAAATAACACGGCCCCCGTGGCGTTGCAATCGGCGCAAACTAAAATCCCAGCTCAGTCGCTGGGAGCGATTCGCTCGCTTCGAGCCCGTTCAGTTCGGCCCGACCGCCGTTCGTCGGGCTCACCGTTTCGCTCAATCGTAAGGAACTGCCGCGATGGATTCCGCGTCGACGTCCGCCTTGCCCTCGCGAGCGGCCTGGATGACAGGTATCAGGATGCTCTCCGCCACACGCAGCCAAGTCGGTCGCGGAAACGTCGGCCCTCCAGCCCCGCACCATCCGCACAACCCTACCCGGAACTCGGAAGTCGCCTTGATCCGTAGCCTCACGACGCCGCACGCATCGATGATTGCCCCGATCTTGCGAGCCGCCGCGTGCGTGACGGCTCTGATCGCCGCCGCGCCCCATGCACTGTGGCTCGAACCGCAAGCGGCAGCGGCGGAGCTCGCCTACCCTTTGGCAGTGGCTTCCGCCGCCGAAGGTCCGCTCTATCTCGCGGACCGCGACCTTCCTGGTGTGTGGAAAATCGCCGATGGAAAGCTGTCACTGTTCTTCCAAGCCTCGAAGAAGTTCCGCACTCCGCTGAACGCGGTTCGCTGCCTGGCGCTCGACGCCGACGGAAAATTGCTGGCGGGAGACAGTTCCACACGGGATGTCTATCGGTTCAATGACGCCGGCCAGCCGGTGCCGCTCACCAAGGGCGGAATCGGCATCCCCATGGCCATCGCCGTGAAAAAGAACGGTGATCTGGTCGTCGCGGATCTGGAATTGCACCTGCTTTGGAGCGTGCCGGCGGCTGGCGGTTCCGCGACGAAACTCGCCGAAGTTCCAGCCCCGCGTGGCGTGGCTGTCGATAGCGCGGATCGAGTTTGGGTGGTGTCCCACGGCGCCGACCAAGTGCTTCGCTTGAAACCGGATGGAGCCGTGGAAACGGTGGTGAAAGGCCGTCCGTTCCAGTTCCCCCATCAAATCGTCGTCGCGGACGATAACACGGCGTTCGTCACGGATGGCTACGCGAAGACGGTATGGAAAGTCGT
>CAIXSC010000564.1 GCA_903921945.1 uncultured Planctomycetaceae bacterium | reverse complement strand
TCGCCAAGAACCCGGTCGCAATCACAGCATTGGCCCGCGCGTCTGAACCGATGACCGAGGACGAGCTGGGGGCCGTGGACGAGCCGGGGGCCAGGGACGAGCTGGGGGCCGTGGACGCGTCAGCGAGCAAATCGCCCGCGATCTGTTCCCGCAGGAATTCGTCGTAAGGCTTGTCGCGATTCCAAGATTCGATGACGTAGTTGCGATACTTCCAGGCGAGTGGCGCGGGGTAGTCGGCCGTTTCGCCCGCCGTGTCGGCGTACCGCACGACGTCCAGCCAGTGCCGTCCCCAGCGTTCGCCATAGGTCGGCGCTTGCAACAGACGCTCGACGACACGCTCGAATGCGTCGGGGCGATCATCGGCCATGAAGGCCTGCAACTCCTCGGGGGTTGGCGGCAAGCCGGTGAGATCGAAGGTCGCGCGGCGCAGCAGCGTGCGGCGGTCGGCTGGCGGTGCGGGCGTGGCCCCTGCCAATTCCAGGCGCTGCAAGATGAAGCGATCGACGGCCGTTTGGCTCCAGGTTCGCGCTGCGACATCCGGCAGTTCGCGTGGCTTGAGCGGCGCGTATGTCCCCAGGGCGCGCGTGGTTCCCGGCTTGGCCG
The DNA here is from genome assembly GCA_903921945.1 of uncultured Planctomycetaceae bacterium. GTDB lineage: Bacteria > Planctomycetota > Planctomycetia > Pirellulales > Pirellulaceae > CAIXSC01. Next base: position 5,978 of record CAIXSC010000564.1, on the reverse strand, counting down.
TCATGTCCTCCGAGACCAGCCGCGGCGCGCCGGCCGGCCAGTAGGCGCCGTCCGCGATCCACCGTTTGAAATCGGCGACCTGCTCGGGCCGTAAAGCACGCTCCTTGTCCGGCGGCATCGCCGACACATCCGGTTGTCGGTCGATCGCCTTCAGCAGCACGCTGCGGTCAGGTTCGCCCGGCGCCAATGCCGGTCCCGAGTCGCCGCCACGCAACAGGTGGGAACGCGAATCCATCCGCAAACCACCCGAAGTCGTCGCTCCGCCGTGGCAACGATGGCAGACATCCACCAGCACCGGCCGGATCCGGGATTCGAACCACGCCTCGCGTTCCCGATCGGCGACCGCCGACACCGCCCCATTCGCGGGCGCTAGAACCTTGCTAGGCGCTGGAACCTTGCTGGGCGGTGGAACCTCGCTGGGCGCTGGCTGCTGAGCGGCCACACCGCGCATGAGAAAGACAACCAGAAAGACACCAGCGAGCGACTTGGTCACGGCGGTCGAACAGCTCATCGTCCAGCGGTTCATCGTTGAACCGCTCGTCAGGCAATGACGAATCGTCCAGCGGTTCATCGTCGAACCGCTCGTCAGGCGTTCACGAATCGTCCAGCGGACACTCATCCGGCGATCACTTACGGATGGTCGGTGCGGTTCGCGGTCGGTCATGGGTGGAGGTCGCGTGGGTGAAGGCGTCGCGTTTCAGGTTGGAAGGGCGCAGGGACAGGAGCGTGACCGGTGGTGCCCCGATGAGGCTTCGAGTCTTCGGATTCTAGCTCCTGGAGTCGCGAATCGCGCCCCGAGTGTGCCGCTGTGGGGTCGCGGGACGTGTCCGAGAATTCGAGACAGCACAAATGACACGGCCAAAAGCGCGTCTGCTCGGTTTTTTCGATGGGTGGCATTGGGCTTTGAGGGTCGATACAACTCCTCTATACTGCCGCGAACGCAATGTCGCTGCGATAGAAGGAAATCCATGGCTGGTTACAACTTAACGCATCTAAAGCAGCTCGAAGCCGAGAGCATTCACATCATCCGCGAGGTCGTGGCCGAGTTCGAAAACCCGGTCATGCTGTACTCGATTGGCAAGGATTCATCGGTAATGGTGCATCTGGCGTTGAAGGCGTTCGCGCCCGCCAAGCCGCCATTCCCGTTGATGCACATCGACACGACCTGGAAGTTCCGCGAAATGTACGCCATGCGGGACGGCTGGGCGGCTCAGGAATTGGGGCTGAAGCTGATTGTTCACGTGAACCAGGACGGGCTGAAGCAGGGGATCAATCCGATCACCCATGGCAGCAAGGTTCATACGGACATCATGAAGACCGAGTCGCTCAAGCAGGCGCTCACGAAGTATCAATTCGACGCGGCGTTCGGCGGCGCGCGGCGGGACGAGGAGAAGTCGCGAGCCAAGGAGCGGGTGTTTTCGTTCCGTGACCAGTTTCATCGCTGGGATCCGAAGAATCAGCGGCCGGAACTGTGGAATCTGTATAACTCGCGGGTCCACAAAGGCGAGAGCATCCGCGTCTTTCCGCTCTCGAACTGGACGGAATTGGACGTCTGGCAGTACATCCATCTGGAGAAAATCCCGATCGTGCCGCTGTACTTCGCGAAGGAGCGGCCGGTGGTGTGGCGCGACGGCATGATGATCATGCTGGACGACGACCGAATGCCGCTGCGGCCCGGCGAGCAACCGGAGATGCGGAAGGTGCGATTCCGCACGCTCGGTTGTTATCCGTTGTCCGCCGCCGTCGACTCGGAGGCGACCACGCTGCCCGAGATCATCCAGGAAATGCTGCTGACGACCACCTCCGAGCGGCAAGGTCGAGTGATCGACCATGACCAATCCGGCTCGATGGAAAAGAAAAAGCGGGAAGGATACTTCTAAGGATGTCTCACCAATCGACCCTGATCGCGACCGATATTCACGAGTATCTGGCGCAGCACGAGCGCAAGGAATTGCTGCGGTTCATCACCTGCGGCAGCGTCGACGACGGCAAGAGCACGCTCATCGGGCGGCTGTTGTACGAATCGAAGATGATCTACGAGGACCAACTGGCCGCCATCCAAAAGGACTCGGCGCGCTACGGCACGACTGGCGGTCCGATCGACTTGGCGCTGCTGACCGATGGCTTGGAAGACGAGCGGCAGCAAGGGATCACGATCGACGTGGCCTACCGCTATTTCTCAACCGACAAGCGGAAGTTCATCATCGCGGACACGCCGGGCCATGAGCAGTACACGCGCAACATGGCGACGGGAGCGTCGACCGCCGATCTGGCGATCATCTTGATCGACGCGCGGCGCGGAGTTCTCACCCAGACCAAGCGTCATTCGTTCATCGTGTCGCTGCTAGGGATCAAGCACATCCTGGTGGCGATCAACAAGATGGACTTGGTCGATTTCAGCCGCGAAGTGTTCGACCAGATCAAGGCGGACTACCAGGCGTTCGCCTCGCGGCTCGACTTGCCCGACGTCCATTTCCTGCCGCTCTCCGCGTTACATGGCGATAACGTCGTGGAAACCAGCCCGCGGACGCCGTGGTATCAGGGCCCGCCACTGATGCATTTGCTGGAGTCGGTTTACATCGGCTCGGATCGCAATCTCGAGGACTTCCGTTTCCCGGTGCAGTGGGTGAACCGTCCGAACCTCGACTTCCGCGGTTTCTGCGGGACGATCGCGTCGGGAATTGTTCGCAAGGGAGACGAGATCCTGGCGTTGCCGTCGCGAAAAACGAGCCGTGTGAAATCGATCGTCACGTACGACGGCGAAGTCGAAGAGGCGTTCGCGCCGCTAGCGATCACCATCACGCTGGAAGACGAAATCGACATCAGCCGTGGCGACATGATCGTCCGTCCCGGCAACGTGCCCAAGGTCGAGCAAAAGTTCGACGCGATGGTGGTCTGGATGTCGGAGGACCCGATGGTTCCCGGCAAGTCGTACTGGATCAAGCAGGCGACGAAAGCGGCGCCCGGTATGATCAGCACGCTGCGGTACCAGATCGATGTGAACTCGCTGCATCGTGTCGACTCGCCGACCCTGCGGTTGAACGAAATCGGCCGCTGCTCGCTGACGCTGAACCAGCCGGTGGCGTTCGACGCGTATCGGCGGAACCGGTCGACCGGGTCGTTTATCGTGATCGACCGCGTGACCAACGCCACGGTCGGCGCGGGAATGATTCTCGATCGCAGTGCGGCCGATGGCCGTCACGACCACTGGGAGGCGGAATCGCAAACGGCGCACCTCCACGCGGAACATAGCGGTGTCACGCTCGAAGAGCGGTCGGCTCGGTTCGGACAGGCGCCAGCCACCTTGTTGCTGACCGGCCTCACCGGTTCCGGCAAGACGACGATTGCGTACGCCTTGGAGCGGCGTTTGTTCGATCTCGGCCGGGCCGCGACAGTGCTGGACGGACAGAATCTCCGGCGCGGCATCAGCAAGGATCTAGGCTTCACGGCCGACGAACGCAGCGAGAACCTGCGTCGCGGAGCCGAAGTGGCGAAACTGATGAACGACGCCGGATTGCTGGTCATCGGCGCGTTCGTCGCGCCTGACGAGTCTGTCCGTCAACGGGCGGCGGAGGTGATCGGGCGCGACCGCTTCATCATGGTGCATCTCGACTGCCCGATCGATGTCTGTCGTCAACGCGATACGGACGGCCACTACAAGCTGGCAGACAGTGGCGAGATCGCGCTCTTCCCTGGCGTGTCGGCTCCGTACGAACCGCCTGGAGCTCCCGACCTGCGACTCGAAACGGCCACCCTCAGCGTAGACGAGTGCGTGGAACGGATCCTCGGACTGCTCGAACAACGCGGCATCTTGCGATAGCGACGCCTCCAGTGGCCAAACCGCGTCAGCGGCGGCGCCGATCGTCGCGATTAGGCGGACCTTGACGAAAGCGCCTCGCGCGGAGCCGCCGGCTTGTTTTGTGTCGGCATGGCTCACGAGGGCCGTTCGAGGGTAAACTGTTCGGTTTTCACGGGGCGTTTGGCGTCGCGAAGCCGGTCGGTTTCGCGGTCGGCGGCCGCGTTTTGCGGCGGTTCCCCCCTCGAATGTTGGCGACGAAGGGCCGTTCCATGGAAATGGACAAGCTGGTAGCGCTCTGCAAGCGGCGCGGGTTCCTGTTTCAATCGAGCGAAATCTATGGCGGTTTAAACGGGTTTTGGGATTACGGGCCGCTGGGCGTCGAGTTGAAGCGGAACATCAAGGATGCGTGGTGGCGGGACATGGTGTCTGGCCATGACGAACTGGCCCCGCCGCCCGGCGCGCCGGAATCCTACGAGATGACCGGGCTGGATTGCACGATCATCATGCATCCGCAGGTCTGGAAGTGCTCGGGCCACTACGACCTGTTCCACGACACCATGGTCGACTGCCGCGAGTCAAAAAAACGCTATCGGATCGACCAGATGCGCGGCCGCTGGGTGGCGGTCAAACTGCCCGGAGGCGAATCGGGATTGGCAGCGGAGAAAGCGGCCGAAGTGGAACGGCTCGGACGGCTCTTCATTGTGTCCGATGCCGAGTCGCCGGAAGCGGCCGTGGAAGACACCGTCACCCGCGCCTGCCAAGTGCTCGGGATTCGCAAGAAGAAAGCCGAAGATTCGTTCACCTGGGAGTCGACCGCCGTGGTCGGCATCGACGCCAAGGTCGACCGCAGCCGTGTCCTGGCTCCGCACGCCACTTGGTTCGGCACGTTGACCGAGCCGCGTGAATTCAATTTGATGTTCTCCACGCAAGTCGGAGCGGCCGCCAGCGACGACGCCCGCGCATTCCTGCGTCCGGAAACCGCGCAAGGTATCTTCGTCAACTTCAAGAATGTGCTCGATAGCACCCGCGTTCGCATCCCGTTCGGAATCGCGCAGATCGGCAAAAGCTTCCGGAATGAAATCACGCCGCGGAACTTCACCTTCCGCTCGCGGGAATTCGAGCAGATGGAGATCGAGTTCTTCTGCCATCCGGATTCGTCCTTCCAGTGGTACCAATACTGGCGCGACCGCCGGATGAAGTGGTACACCGACCTCGGCTTGGCCGGCGCGCGACTGCGATTGCGCGAGCATCACGCCGACGAACTCAGCCATTACTCCACCGGCACCGCCGACATCGAGTACGCTTTTCCGTTCCTGCCCGAAGGGGATTTCGGCGAGTTGGAGGGGATCGCCCATCGTGGCGACTTCGACCTCCGCAGCCACATGGAAGGAAAACTAGACCCGAAAACCCGTCCACTGCAATTGGAAATGGGCCCGGACGGCAAGCCGCGCCATCGCGGCAGCGGCAAAGACTTGTCCTATCTGGATCAGTTGACCAACAAACGCTACATCCCGCATGTCATCGAGCCCTCCGCTGGCGCCGATCGCGCGACACTGGCGTTCCTCTGCGAGGCCTACTGCGAGGACCAAGCGCCTGATGACGGCGGGCAAATGCAAACGCGTGTCGTTATGCGGTTCCATCCACGAATCGCGCCGATCAAAGCGGCCATCTTGCCGCTCGTCAAGAAAGACGGCATGCCGGAAATGGCCCAAGAGCTCTACCGGACCCTCAAACGCCACTGCAATGTGTTCTACGACGAAAAGCAATCGATCGGCAAACGCTATCGGCGCCAGGACGAAGCGGGCACCCCCTTCTGCGTCACCATCGACGGCCAATCGCTGCAAGACGGCACCGTCACACTCCGCGATCGCGACACGCTGAAACAATGGCGGCTGAAAGCCGACGAAGCACTCACGGAAATCCGGCAGCGCGTGCAGTAGCCTCGAATCGGTTGTTTTCGTGCGCGGTTGTCATGTACCGTTGGCATGCACGGTTGCCATGCACGGTTGGCAGGCTCGCTTCGCATGCACGGTTGCAGGCACGGTTACCCCAACTGGTAGCCGTGCCAGGTTGTGGCCAAGTTTGTGGCACTAGGTTACGGCGATAGGTTGTGGCACTAGGTTACGTCGATAGGCTGTGGCCCTAGGCTATGGCGATACGCTGTGGCCGAAACATTTGG
>CAIXSC010000563.1 GCA_903921945.1 uncultured Planctomycetaceae bacterium | reverse complement strand
ACGTGGGACAATTCAGCCGACAATCCGTCCAACCCGCATCAGCCGCCGCAGGAGGTGCGGTGGGGCGAACAGACGACCGAGGAAATGGGAATGGTGTTCTTGGAGACCGCGTCCACAAAGCGGGCCACGGATCCATCGCAGGTGCGAGCCCCAACCCCGGACGAACAGATCCGCTTCTATATCGAAAGCCAAGCCGACAATCGTAAAGCGGGCAAGGTGACGTTGCAGTTCGAACTCGTGTTGCGAGCGATGGAATTAAAGCTCCGCGCCTTCGACCGTGGACTCGTTCCATCCCTGGATGGACTCGCGATTCCCTGAAGTTCCGCCCCAAGCGGATCCCAGGATTTCAAGGATCGATCGGCAACAGGCTTTCGCCCGCGATCGTGTTCCTTGTGCGGTCAGCGGCGCACGAGGCCGGGGAGCGGATCGAGGTCCAGGCCATCGACAAGTCCGGCGCGAAGCCGCTCAAAGGCAATCGCGCCCATCACGGCGTTGTCCGTGCATAGCTCGGGGGGCGCGATGATCAGTTCGATGCGGCGCTTGGCCAGCATTTGCCCCAGACGTTCGCGGAACCGCTGGTTCGCCGCCACGCCACCGCCAACACACAGCCGCCGCAACCCCGTCTTTCGCAGCGCGTGTACCGACTTTTCCACCAAACAGTCGACCACCGCCTCCTGAAAACTGGCCGCCAAGTCGGCGACCTGACGCGGTGTCAGCGCCACACTGCGAAAGTCGGCCCGGCCGGGGCCGGCGATCGCGTAGCGGACCGCGGTCTTCAATCCGCTAAAACTGAACTCCAAGCGATCCTCGTCGTGAATAAACGAACGCGGAAACCGATGCGCTGCCGGATCGCCGTCGATCGCCGCTCGAGCCACCGCCGGCCCGCCGGGAAAGCCAAGCCCCAACAGACTGGCGACTTTGTCGAACGCCTCGCCCGCCGCGTCATCGATGGTGCCGCCCAGCCATTCGAAATCGCATGCGTCCCGACACCGATAGAGACTCGTGTGCCCGCCGCTGACCACCAACCCGACGCAAGGGAAAACGTCGCGACCCGCCGCGATCCGACAGGCGTAAATATGCGCCTGTAGATGATTGATGCCAATCAATGGCTTGCCCAACACAAGGCTTAGCGTTTTCGCCGCGACCACGCCCACCAGCAGCGAACCCGCAAGCCCCGGTGTATGGGCCACCGCGATCGCGTCAATCTCGGCGAGCGTCACTCCGGCCCGACGCAACGCCTCGTCGATGACCGGAACGATCCGCTCCAGATGCGCTCGGGCCGCGATCTCCGGCACCACCCCGTGAAACGGACCGTGAAGCTCGTCCTGCGAAGCCACGACCGCCCCGAGCACTCGGAGGTTGTCGTCAACGACAGCCGCCGCCGTTTCGTCGCATGTGGTTTCAATCGTGAGCAGCCGGGTCACGGTTTCGCGTCGGCGGGCTTGTCCGTCAGCTTGCCGACCAAATAGTCGAATGCTTTCGACAGTTGCCGGTCGCCCGCCAACGCAACCGCTGGCCCATCCGCTTTGGACGCATCCGCTT
>CAIXSC010000562.1 GCA_903921945.1 uncultured Planctomycetaceae bacterium | reverse complement strand
GGAACAAGAGCAGCGCGTTCAGCTCGTCCTGGGCCGAATCGATGCCCGACGAATCCTTCTTCTCGGTCGCGATCGCCAGCGACACTTGAGCCGCCTTGTACTTCTTGTGCAACCGATCCACCACGGGTTCGATCGCCTTGGCCAACTCCCCTTGCGTCGCCTTGGGGTTGAGCTCGACCGCCACGACGCGATCCACCTCGTACTCGTCGTAGTGGCCGGCCGCGTCCAGTTTCGCTCGCAGGTTGTAGACCAGATGCGGGTCGGTCACGTCCGCCAACTCGGCGGTCGTGTGGTACATCTTGAACGCCGCCAAGATCTCCTCGGTGTCGTTCACAAAGTCGAGCACGTACGTCTTGTCCTTGCCGGGGTACGCGCGGTTCAAACGCGACAAGGTCTGCACCGCCTGGATGCCCGCCAGCCGCTTGTCGACGTACATCCCGCACAAGAGCGGCTGGTCGAAGCCGGTCTGAAACTTGTTCGCCACCAGCAGGATTTGGTACTCATCCGTCTTGAACGCGTCGCGAATGTCTTGCCCGCGAAGCGTTGGATTCAAGGTCTTGCTGTTCTCTGTGAACGCTTCGGCGCCCGACTCGGGGTCGCTCACCTCGCCTGAGAACGCGACCAAGGTGCGGATCGGATAGCCTTTCGACTTGATGTACTTCTCGATCGCCAGTTGCCAGCGGACCGCCTCTTGGCGGCTGCCCACCACGACCATCGCTTTCGCCTTGCCGTTGAGCAGCGGCGCCACCTGCTCGCGGAAGTGCTCGACGACGATCTCCACTTTCTGCGCGATGTTGTACGGATGCAGCCGCACCCAGCCCATGATGCCTCGCAGGGCCGCGCTGCGTTCGACCTCCTTCTCGTCCCAGTCCTTCCCTTCGTGAGCCAGCTTGAACGCCAGCTTGTAGGTCGTGTAGTTCTGCAACACGTCCAGGATGAACCCCTCCTCGATCGCCTGCTGCATCGAGTAGACGTGGAACGGCGCTGGCAGGTTGTCTTTGCTCGCCGGCCGACTTGGATCGGGGAGCGTCCCGAACAACTCCATCGTCTTCGCCTTCGGCGTCGCGGTGAACGCCACGAACGTGATTCCCGAGTCGTCGGCCCGCGTTTTCATCTGAGCGATTAGGACGTCGTCCATGCTCACTTCGCCGCCATCGCCGAGCTCTGAAAGTTCGTCGACCGACAGGACCGCCTTAAGCTGAGCCGCCGCCTCGCCGGTCTGCGAGCTGTGCGCCTCATCCGCGATGACGGCGAACCGCTTGTTCTGCGTCGCCGCCAGTTCCCGCACCGCTTTCAGGGCGAACGGGAATGTCTGGATCGTGCAGACCACAATCTTCTTGTCGCCCGTGAGCGCCGCCGCCAGTTCGCCGCTCTTGCTGCTGCTCTCTCCCTTGATTTTCGCGACAACCCCTGTCGTGCGTTCGAAGTCGAAAATCGCATCCTGCAATTGGCCGTCGATCACCCTCCGGTCGGAAACGACCAGCACCGTGTCGAACACCTTCTTGTGCTGGGCGTCGTGCAGGTCCGCGAGAAAGTGCGCCGACCACGCGATCGAGTTCGTCTTGCCGGAACCGGCTGAGTGCTGGATGAGATACTTGCCACCGGGCCCCTGGGCGAGCACCGCCGCCAACAGCTTGCGCGTCGCATCGAGCTGATGGAAACGCGGAAACACGATGCTCGTGATTTGCTGTTTCTTGTCCCGCTTAGCGACCAAGTATCGCCCCAGGATTTCCAGCCAGCTTTGCCGTTCCCAAATCCGCTCCCACAGATAGGCCGTGCGATGTCCGCCGACCGGGTTCAGCGGATTGCCAGCGGCGCCATGATCGCCTTGGTTGAACGGCAGGAACTGCGTCGCCGGTCCGTCCAGCCGCGTGGTCATGTGGACTTCGCGATTGCTGACTGCGAAATGGACGAGCGCGCCGCTGGGGAACGACAGCAGCGGCTCGGCGGCCTTCCCTTTGGTTCGCGGCAATCGATCAT